>JBEEMU010000258.1:0-6126 GCA_041192485.1 Bacteroidota bacterium
TTTTTAGCTTTTTTAAACCTTGAAAAAACAGAAAATGGGTATGCTAAACGTTAGCAATAGATAAACGAACAACCAATTTACATTCCTTAAATTGATGATATTCCAAATGGGCTGTAAGCCTTATTTTATAAGGTTTTTCCGATACTTTACTTTCTTCAACTTAATACCAAAAAATAAGCGACTGCCCTTCTTAATGAGGGCAGTCGCTTTGGCTTGTAGCCTTGGCGGTTTCGCTGTTTTCCGCCGCGTTCTTCTGAACGGTTGATTTGAAATGATACTAAGGCGCGTATAAAACGAACTATTTACTATGTGCTGAGCAGTTCAATAGGCAAATTTATACTTATGTTATATTTTTATACTATCCTCTCTGTCGTTCTTTGTGTTTTAGAAGCTGGCGGCGAAGAGAGTCGGTCGCTTCATCGATGGCTTGTTCGAAGGTGCGGTACACTTCTTTGGCGATAAACGTATGGCCAGGTACCTGGATTTTAATCTCCGCGAATTTGTCGTGGACTTGAGCGTGGTTATCCAAGCGTAAATAAACTTCGGTACTAACGATGTGGTCGTGGAACGTAGATAATTTACCAACTTTGCGCTCTACAAATTCGAGCAATTTTACATCTGCATCAAAATGCACGGACTGTGTTTGTATCTTCATGTACAAATCGGTGGGTGATAAATGAACGATTAATAAACTTCCAACTTGAAGTTTAACGTGTTTAGTGTAGTACTCTGAACCTTAATTACGGGTCGTTAAAGACTAAAAAATGGTAAGACCTCTTTAAAAATTCTTTTTATTTGGAATTAGACGTGCTAGCTATGCTAATTCCAAATAAAATTTGGTTTAGTTGTTTTATTGATTCGATTGCAATCGTTTCATTCACATTTATAACTCAAAAGTACGGCAAAAGTTTAACATTTCCAAACTTTTTCTAATTATTTTTTTGTTAAAATTTTTCAAAAACCTACGCCACGATTGTCGCTAACTTGTAAGCCATTGATTTTTAATTGTTTAAACAAGTATTAAAAAATACTTTCAATTTTTGTAATATATTTTATTTACAAAAATAAGACATTTCTTTAAGATGAAAAAAATTAAAAGAAAGGCTATTTGAAAAATTTGGCTGAAAATATTTCTAAAAAAAACGTACCTTTGCTGCATGAAAATAGAATTTTGGTGTGTAGGCAAAACCACATTCGGTTATTTGGAGGAAGGCATTATGCTCTATGACAAGCGGCTGCGGCATTACGCGACTTTTGAGCGAATCGTTATTCCCGATATTAAAAACCCCAAAAACCTTTCTGTCGAACAAATCAAAGAGCAGGAAGGCTCCGTTATTTTGCAACGGCTGCAAAACGACGATTTTTTGGTGCTGCTCGACGAACGCGGCAAACAATTTAGCTCCGAAGACTTTGCTGACCTACTCGGAAAGTGGCAAGTGCAGAGTTTGCGGCGCGTTGTTTTCGTGGTAGGCGGCGCGTATGGCTTTTCAGAAGCGGTTTACAATCGGCAAAATATGCAAATTTCGCTTTCGCGCATGACGTTTTCGCATCAAATGGTGCGTCTTTTTTTTGTAGAACAACTCTATCGCGGCTTCACGATTTTGCGCGGCGAACCGTATCATCATAGCTGAAAAATAAAATATGCTCAAAACCGCTTTTTTCCTTTTCCTGCCGCTTTTTGCGAAAGCAACCCCTTTTTACGGCCACATAGTCAGCGTTTTTTCTAACGAATGGCAGCAGCTTTTGATTAAACAAAACGGCGCAAAAGACAGCTTTTCACCAACCGACTGGCTGAATTTTGCCGACACGACGACCGTTTTACACCTAGAAATTCGACAAAAAAAAGCCGAAAAAACAGTTGATTTGCGGGAATTTCCAACCGATTTAAGCCCAATAGTAAAGTTTCCGAAATTGCGCAAACTTTACTTAAATCATAATCGACGTGCTAAAAACTTGTCAACTATTTTGGCGAAAGCCACCAATTTAGAAGTTTTGGAATTGGAAGATACAAATATTAAAAATTTGAAATTTGCTAAAAATTTAAAAAAATTGAACCGTTTAGATATTCGGCAAACCGCTATTTCTAACTTAGAGCCGTTGGCAAATTTACCAAATTTAAGAATGATTCTTTGTATAGAAACCAAAATACCGCGAAAATCTATTCTAAAAATAAGCAATCTTTTACCAAGAGAATGTCGAATTATTCGCGATTATACCTTATAAATGATAAAAAAGCATGGATTACAATATTATACAATTAAAAAAAGGCAAAGATGCCGCAATCGTTCGCCGACACCCTTGGGTTTTTAGCGGCGCAATACAAAAAATACTGGGCAAGCCCGAAGACGGCGACGTAGTAGAAGTGCAGACCGCTAACGGGCATTTTCTGGCATTAGGGCATTGGCAGCAAGGCGGAAGCATTAGCGTGAGGTTGTTTCAATTTGGCGAATTTCGAAAGATAGATGCCGACTTTTGGATGCAAAAGTTAGAATCGGCTTATAATTTGCGGCAAACGCTCAACTTAACGCAAAACGAGGTGACGAACGCCTACCGTTTAGTGCATGGCGAAGGCGACGGTTTGCCAGGGTTGATTATCGATATTTATAAAAACACCGCAGTCGTGCAGGCGCACTCTATCGGAATGCACCGCGAACGGCATTTTATTGCGAACGCCTTGAAGCAATTATACGGCGAACGACTACAGGCAGTTTACGACAAAAGCAGCGAAAGCCTGCCCTCCGACTATGCAAAAACTATCAAAAACGGCTATTTACACGGCGAATCGATGGCAACTGTCATTACCGAAAACAATAATTTGTTTCAAGTAGATTGGGAAACTGGCCAAAAAACAGGCTTTTTCTTAGACCAACGCGATAACCGCGCCTTGCTTGGCAACTATTCGGTGGGCAAACGAGTGCTTAATTCGTTTTGCTATTCGGGCGGCTTTTCGGTGTATGCCTTGCAAGCAGGCGCAACATGGGTCGACAGCGTAGATGCAAGTGCGCGAGCGATTTCGTGGACGGAAGACAATGTAAAACAGAATGTGGAAGCCGCAAATCATGCAGCGCACACTTCCGATGTACTCAAATTTTTGCAACAAACAACCGAACCTTACGAGGTAATGGTGCTTGACCCGCCTGCCTATGCCAAGCATTTGAATGCAAAACACAATGCCGTGCAGGGCTATAAACGCCTCAATGCGCTCGGCATGAAAAATATCGTAAAAGGCGGCATTTTATTCACATTTTCTTGCTCGCAAGTCATCGACCGCGAGCTGTTTTATAATACAATCGTGGCCGCAGCCTTAGACGCAGGGCGAAGCGTCCGCGTTTTGCACCATTTAAGCCAGCCGCCCGACCACCCCGTTTCTATGTTTCACCCCGAAGGCAGCTACTTGAAAGGGCTTGTCTTGCAAGTAGAGTAGGGTGAAAAACAGCGAATAGACCCAGCCAAAGGTAGGGTCTGATGCGTATTTGGAATTGAAACCGCGCCAGTATGTAAGCTCTGCGCTGCATCTAACGACTTAGCGTGTTGTAAATGATAGCATTTCTTTCAATTTGCCAAATTACCAAGCCTGCAACACCTATAATACACGACAATTCTTTTTAAAATACGAGAATAGGCAATTTTTATTCGCTCGTCGTGGTTTAGGAAGCTATGATACATAAAACCGTTGTAATCATTGTGGTAAAATAATTCGTTAAATGTGGCAGTATCGCGCAGATGCACCGTCGCATCGTACCGTTCTTCGTCTTGCAAGGCAGGCATCAGAAAGTTTTGCGCATCAAAAAAGTGCGCAATTTCGGCGTGTACTGCATCTTCTTGTTCGGCAGGGTCGGTAATTGTACTGGCGCAAAGCGCACGAATTGTTGGTGCCGACATCGTGTAGATGACCGAACCGTTTGGTTGAATAATTTTGAAGGTTGCCAAGGAATTGAGCAGGTCGCGCCCTCTAATTTCCAATGAAAACTGGTCTTGTCCGTTCTTGGTAGAAAAAAACAAATAGCGTTGATGCCGCAATAAAAGCAGCGTATCTGTTTCATATTCGCGTTTGTAACGATAATTATTATGCGGCAAAATGGCTAATTGCGAGCTTGTCAGCCACTCTTCTTCATTCGAATATTCTTGTTTGATAGTGTGCAACGAAAGGCGCGGCGGTGGAAAAACTTGTTTCCACGCCAGTTTTACAGTCAATAAAATCGCTATAATCCAAAGGAAATAGCGTTTTATAAAATCGAAAATTTTTAAAACATTAATAGTCAAAATAAGGAGTAGTCTATAAATAATCAAGATATTGAAACCTGCTCTTCGAAACCTCTTCGAAACGCTGCGTTTAAAAAATGACCCTGCGTTTTATTCCCTTTTGGTTGATAGGTTGAAAAGTTATTCCCTTTTGGTTGATAGGTTGAAAAGTTAGGCAGAAAATAAATTGAACTACATTAGGCATATAATATCATATAAGCCTAATTTTTCAGTATTCAACCCACAAAATCTTATGTGTCTAACCTTCTTATGTGTTTCTTATGTGCCTTATGTAGTTCAAAATTAAAAATAGTTGTTTTTATATGTTTTAATCTATCGCCCGAATAGGAATAAACGGCAAACAATCTAAAAAATGCCTAAATTGTTACAAAAACGCCAAGACCTTCGCTATCAAGTCGGGCGTTGCCGCAAACCAGTTGATAGCCTCGTCGCGGCGAAACCACGTCAATTGGCGTTTTGCATAATTGCGCGAATGTTGTTTTGCTAAGATTTTAGCGGTATTAAAATCGGTTTTTCCGTCCAAAAAATCAAAAAATTCGCTATAACCAACAGTATTGAGCGTGCTTAATTGGCGTTTTTCATAGAGTGATTTCACCTCGTCGAGCAGCCCATTTTCTAGCATAATATCCATACGATTTTCTATTCGATGGTATAAATCAGCGCGTTTCTCCCAATTTATACCGATTTTCAAGGTAGAAAAGGCGCGTTTTTTTGCTTGCTGCGTTTTAAACGAAGAATAAGGCTTACCCGAAGCGCGGCAAACTTCCACCGCACGGCGCACCCGCATTAGGTTATTTATATCGGCTTCGCGGTAATAATCGGGGTCTTTTTCTGCCAGTTCTGCTTGCAAGAAAGCGAAGCCTTTCGCTTCAAAATCGCGGTGAACTTCGTTTTTAATGGCTTCCGTCACCTCTGGGAACGCATCTAAACCATTGCATAAGGCATTGATATACAAGCCTGTACCACCGCAAAGCACGACGTTTTCCTGCTTTGCAAAGAGAGAATCGAGCAAAGTCAAAGCCTCGCGCTCATAGTCGCCTGCGTTGAAGGGCGTGTCGATGCTGGTATTGCCCAAAAAATAATGTGGAACGCCCTGCAACTCCGCGTCAAGCGGTCGCGCCGTCCCGATTTGCATTTCTTTATAAACCTGTCGGCTATCGGCAGAAAGCACGGCTGTTTGAAAGTGTTTTGCTACGGCAATTGCCAAATCAGTTTTGCCGCTTGCCGTTGCGCCTACAATGATGATTAATCGTTTCAAAAAATAAAATTATATAAAAAGAAGCACAATCCGCGCTGCAACGTCCATCGTGACAGCGACTGATGCGTGCAGCAAAACGCCGCCAGTAATATTGCGGCTTTCATAGGCAATAACGCCCAGAATATAGCCGCCTAAAAGCGAAGAAATAGCTTCGGCGGGCGGTTTTGCCAAGTGAAAAAAGAGGTACATACTCACCATCGGCATAATCGAGCGGCGGCCTAAAAGCTGCGTCATGCCGATAACTAAAAAACCGCGCATCAGCACTTCCGCCCAAGTGTAAAAACAGCCGTAAATAAATTCATAAATAGCGAATGCCCAGTTCAAATTCAGTAGGCTGAAGCCTTGCATTTGCTGCACTTTTAGCGTAGGATAATAGGCGGTAAGCTGCGGCAATAAAACGGCGGCAATGCTTATTCCTACAAAAATAAACCCGACTATTATAAAATACGGTTGCCAATGCCAGTTTTTAAATGTTAGCCCATAAAAACTGTGGGGCGAGTTTGCGGCGTTTTTTTTATCATAAAAATACCAAAATAAAAACAGCGGCAAGCCAATATAAAAATAGCTGGTAAAGGTAGCCAACACCTTTTTAATATAATAATGAT
>JBEEMU010000259.1:0-4315 GCA_041192485.1 Bacteroidota bacterium
AAAATACTCGTTTGCTCTTCCTCGTCGCCGCCTTCGGTAAATTGCGAAAAGCGGTTGATATTTGTGGGCAGTTTCACGCCGTCTTTTGGTTGTGGCTCTTGCTCGCAATTGCATACCGCATAGCTGCGGCGAAAACCGATGCGCACTTGGTAAATAGCTCCTGGTTCGTTTTTTACAAACTCTTTTAAATCTAAGCCATAGCGCGTCCAACGACCGTCGTGTGCGGTAGCTTCCATTTCATCTAAATTGATTTTTTTCTGAAAAACAATCGTTCCGAAATAGCGCATTTTATAGGCTTCATCGTCCATTAAGGAGTTTTGTTGTAAAAAATGCACGACATTGGCTTGGTTTATTTTAAAAATTTCGACATCTACGGCTTTCAATTGTGTGGCATCAAACGGGAAAAGCAAGCCCGTAGAATTAGGAATGATAACGCCATTGCCAACCGCTCGAATTGCAGGCATTCCTTCGCCAAATTCCAATTGCCAAGTAGTTTCGGTGTGAATAGCCGAATCTTGCGAGTTTTTGATGCCTGTATGCACCTGTAAGGCCCGGAAAATGGCTTTTTCTCGATTGTATTCGCTATAATTATAATCGTAATTCGTGTTCTTTTTCTCGTCCTCCCATTTCGAAGGCGGATACACCAATAAGTTATTCCCGTCCATCGTAGCCGATAGATTTTGCCCGTTTACCGTGAGCAAACCGTCTAATACTTGGTCGGCTTTTAGCGGGTCGGAAAACTGCAAAACGGCGTGCGGGTCGTTGCTTTCCTCGTTCGCGCTCATCGCCACGTCCAAGAGCTTAAACGAGTGTAGGGGCGCAACCTCGATGGTTTTAAATCCTTTTTGCTCCGAATCGATGCCTTGGCCACTCCACCAAAGTTTCAGCTCGCTTCGTTCCTTTTCTCGTTTAATATTGCTAATGGTAAAATGATGTAGGCGGTGTTCGGCATCGTGTTTCCAGTCTATTTTCAAGTCGCTATTGCCTGCCTGCAAAAACTCGAGCGACTGCTCTGCCAGCGCATCTTCGGCATAGTCGGCGGTGCGCAGCGTTCCTTTATAGGCTTGTTTGCTATAATCATTGATATTTGGTGTAGAAAAGCCGTCTGTTATCACGGTAATTGTTTGCGCTTTTGGTCGAAAGTCCCACACAAAATCTTTAAAGCGCGGCGGTACGTTTTTAAAAACATGGTCTAAATGTAAACTCGCCGTGTAAAATTCATTCGATTTTAAAGGCTCCGTCGGCGTAAATTTGATGGTATTGGCATCTTCCCAGACCGCCTTGCCAACCACCGCAGGCGAAAAGTCGAGTACATCGGCAGGCACGTCGGTGCCTATGAGCGATTTGCTCGCCACACTTTCCGTAAAGCGCACCCGAATAGGCGCACGGCGGCCTAGCTCGCCGCTCGAGTAGGCGTAAATGTACGCCGAGAACGCAGGATCTACGGGGCGGAAAGTAGCGGGTTGTTTCTTTTGAAACGACCACACAAATAGTAAACAAAACGCAATACTCGATAGCGTGATGAAGCGTTGTAAACGCGGTGAAAGGTTTTTTGCCATGATAAAATAGCCAAATTTAGGTGCAGGAGTGATAAAAAAAGAAGAAACTTAGTAGCCAGATGTTGTAAAATCTGTACGCCCTAATTTCCACGCAAAGTTACAAAAAAATGGGGCTATTTGCTAAAAAAAGAATTATCTCTTTGAATTATTTGTAAGTGATTTTAAATAAGTAGAGCCGTTATACGCTACATGATTTAACACGGATTTGTCACAGTTGGATACAGATTTTATACTTTTGTTTCAAAAAAAGGGTGTACCTTTGGCTTATGAATACTAAAAAGACCTATTATTTATAGTTTATTTACCGCAGGCACTTAAAATGCGCATATCGATGCCTAAGGCTTTCGCTTCCGCCAAAAAAGGGGCAATCCGTGCGCTGCGGTCGGGCAAGCCTACATCGCGGATAAAAATAGTTTGAATACGGCTGCCATAATCTTTTGCTACAGCTAAGTAAATATCGGGGTCGTATTGCGCCGTGTCGCCGCTTAAAATAAACAGCGTATTTGGATACGTTGCCAAAATATCGTCTATTGCTTGGCGTTTATGTGCGGTATGCGAGCCTAAGAGCATTTTATCGTAATCGATGCCATAATCGCGCAATAAAACGGTTGCTTTTGGCAACCCATTAATTTGAAATATTTGCGTAAGCACATCATATAAATTCCACGGGCTGCTCGATAGGTAAAAGGTCGGTAGTTCGCCGTTTCGCGTCAATTCACTATACCAAGCCTTGACGTGCGGCAAAACGGTTCGCCGAAAGGCATTAAATAAAAACGTGTGGTATAGTGTGCGCAATCCGCTATAACTTTCTGTCAGTATTACAGTATCATCTATATCGCTAATTAGCCCTAAATGGCTGTTTTTATTATAAATAAAAATAGAACTTTCGTTAATATAAGTAAAAATAAGTTCGAAAGGCGCAGCCAAAACTTCGCCTTTTAGTAAGTAAACGCCATCGGTAAGCGGCGTATTTGTTGCCAAAATAGCGTCGATATACCCTTCATCATTAGAAACAACATCAACGGTCTGTTTTGTGCTATTTCCGAATGAATCGTCTATTTCCACCCATAAACGCACCGTTACGCCGGCTACTTCGCGGCTATAAATGCGAAAATACATATTGAGTAAAGTCGTAAAAATGCCATCATCGGGCAGGGCGGGGCGGAAACGGCGGTGCGGAATAAGCACCCGTCCGCGCACTCGAAACTGCCGTTCGGTGCCATACGAATTATACAATTGAATAGCCAAGCTCTGCGTTTCGGCGTTTTGCATTTCCGTCGTTCGGCGGTCGAGGCACTTATCTAATTTTACTAAAAAATTGTGTAGAAAGTTCAAGAGCTTAAAAATGAGGTTTTAAAGATAAGGCTTTTTTAATCACTTCTTCATAATACGCTTCATACTGTGGCAAAATAGTAGAAATATCAAACCTTTTGGCTTGTGCCAACGCATTTACGCGGAATTGAGCGAGTAGTTCGTCGTTTTGTAGCAATAAAAGCGCGTTTTTTGCCATGTCTTCCACATCGCCCACATTGCTCAAAAAACCCGTTACGCCATGCTCGTTCACTTCGGGCAAACCGCCAATATTACTTGAAATAACGGGTACTTCGCAAGCCATTGCTTCCAAAGCGGCAAGTCCGAAACTTTCGCTGCCCGAAGGCATGAGAAAAAGGTCGGCGACAGCTAAAAGCTCCTCGATAGCGTCTTGTTTGCCCAAAAAGCGCACTTCATGCCCTATGCAAATTTCGCGAGCAAGCCGCTCTACATGTTCGCGTTCGGGGCCGTCGCCTATCAGCAGCAGTTTGCTCGGCACCTCTTTAAACACTCGTTGGAAAATACGCACCGTGTCTTCCACGCGCTTTACTTGCCTGAAATTGGAGGTGTGAATGAGTATCTTTTCGCCATTCGGCGCAATCGCCTTGCGGAAATGGTCTTTATTGCTTTTGCGAAAGCGATTAAAATCAATAAAATTATTAATAACTTTTATATCGCGGGTTATCCCAAACGTATCGATGGTTTCTTGACGCAAGGATTCGGAAACAGCCGTCACGCCGTCCGATTTATTGATACCGAACATCACGACGGGCGCAAAAGACGCATTTTTACCGACCAAGGTAATATCAGTTCCGTGCAACGTAGTGACAACGGGAATGTATTTGCCTTCGGTGAGCAAAATCTTTTTTGCCATATACGCCACGGTTGCGTGTGGAATGGCGTAGTGAACGTGGAGAATATCGAGATTTTCGTACTTCACAACGTCCACGATTTTCGAGGCGAGCGCGGTATCGTAAGGCGGGTGTTCGAAAAGCGGGTAATCGTGGAGCGCGACCTCGTGAAAAAAGATGTTTTCGTGAAAACGGTCTAAGCGAGCAGGCTGCCGGTACGAAATGAAGTGAACTTTATGCCCTTTATCGGCCAACCCTTTGCCGAGTTCGGTGGCCACTACGCCGCTACCGCCATACGTTGGGTAGCAAACAATTCCTATTTTCATGCGTTAATTCGAATTTTTATTATTATTAACATGGTAATAACAGGGGTTGATGTAGCGATTAGTTATACACTACTATTTAAATAGGTTTCTTTGCTAATAACATCTTTATCAAAAAAAAGTTGCTAAAATTGTCATCTATAAAAAAAAACGGAACTATCGGGTAGTTGGCTAAGTGCCAAAGTGAGCAGGTGCAGCGCACCATAATATTTATAGTCAAAGTTAAGCCAAAAGGTTATCAAGGTGCAGCGCACCGTAACATAATATAATG
>JBEEMU010000260.1:0-3220 GCA_041192485.1 Bacteroidota bacterium
TTGAGCCATATTAAAGTATATTTAAAGCATATAAGATGCTCATTTAAAACTAAGCAAGTTATCTTTTGCCCATTTCTTATATGCCTCGCACCGTTCAAAACGTTGCCCTTTTATTTATCCGTGTCCAATCCCTTTAATCCGTGTACAATCCTACTACACCACCCGATGTGAATTGCCGCCTAAAAAGATAATGCTCAAAAACAACGCAAAATCTTGCGATAAAAAGAGTCTTTTTAATTCATAATTTTCTTGTCACAGAATTTTTAACAAAAAATGACCCTTCAAACCACTCAAATACCCTGTATATGAAGAATAATTACTACCTTTGCAGAAAATAAAAAGAAATAAAAAATACTATTCAACACTTATACAAAATTAAATTTCGTTTCAAACTCTTTTTTAGTATTTCCACAAAATTTTAAATGAAAAAAATCGTTTTAACAACGTTTTGTTTTGCAGCAGCTACCCTCTCAAACAATATTTTTGCAACTCCTGTTGCGCCCGCCATACAAACCGTTATCTGCAAGACGCAGCCGGCAGGTATTATCTTTTTAGACCCTGAAAGCAAAACAGTCATGGTTGATTTGAAACAACTCGACGGCGCTGCAAGCGAGGTTCGCGTGAAAGATGCCGATGGTAAAACGGTTGTTTCGAAAGATGTGTCGAAAATGCGTACCGATGAGGTAGTAGAATTAGACCTTTCCAAGCTAGAAGCTGGCAATTACATGGTTGAGGTAAGCACTTACAGCCAAACCTTGAAGCAAGAAATTAGCTTATAGCAACCCTTATAAAAAACTGCTGCTGACAGTATTTTTATAAAACACACCAAAAAGCCACAACTTTCCGATTTGAAAGTTGTGGCTTTTCGTCAAAATACCGTACTTTTGTGCTTCTAAAAAAATGCATAATCATATTCATATTCATGACCAAAAAAGAAATCGCAATATCGGCAACCTTCCTACTGCTGACAACTTGCCTTACAACAAGTTGTCAGTCGCTCTTTTCCACGTCTTTTGGAAGCGAAACGCCTAATTTGAAGTATTACGACGTGGCCTCTATTACGGCTATTGCCACAAATTCGGTGGATACGGTAAAAAAAGGGTATATTCTATTGCCAATAGAAAAAGAAACGTTTTTTAACGCCGTAGCAGCGGCTGCAAAAACAGATATAAAGGTAGCGGGAGCCTACCGTGTACAAATCCACTTAAAGTCGGGCGGTATGGTAGAAATAGGCGCGTCGAAAGACCGCCTGTTTAAAGCCAAAACAGGCGTATATACCCTTAGCGAGAGCAGCCCTACTTTCGCCGAGTATTTTAAAAAATAGGTTTGTCAAAATTAAGGGACGTGTAAAACTAACCAAGTTACCTTTTACCCATTCCTAATCAAACGACTGCATAGGAGTCAAAGAACTATTTACTAATTTGCGATAATCTTCGGGGGAAAGATCGTCCTGCACATAGTTAATAGGGTTTATTTTTTCGTTATTATGAATAACCTCGTAATGGCAATGTGGGCCTGTGCTGCTACCTGTGCTGCCAACTAAGCCAATAAGTTCGCCGCGTTTGACCTTTTGTCCTGTTTTTACCTTCATGACAGACATGTGTCCGTAGAGCGTTTTGTAGCCAAAGTTGTGATTTAAAACCACATGCAAACCATAGCCCGAGCCATCGTGTGTTGCCTCTTCTACCGTAGCGTCGCCTGTTGCATAAATAGGCGTTCCCGACAGGGCAGTAAAGTCGATGCCTGTGTGCATTTTAGCAATTTTATGGATAGGGTGAATGCGCATACCAAACCCCGAAAGTGCTTCAATGTCTTTTACTAAGATTTTAACGGGGCGAATAGAGGGGATACTCGCCAACATTTGCTCTTTATTTTTAACCAATTCGGTTATTTCATCAAACGATTTCGATTGAATCGCTAATTGCGCCCCCAATTTATCTATTTTAGAAAGCGTTGTTTTCAACAGTTCTGCATTCGGCAAGCCCTGCAAGTAATCGTATTTTTCATTACCGCCCTTTCCGCCTTTCCACAAATTATCGTCGATAGGTTCGGCGTTTAAAGCCATTCTATATAGTTGATTATCGCGGTGATGCAGCTTATCAACAACATCTTCAATGTCTTTTACTTTATCATTCAAAATTTTATTTTGAAAGTCCATTTGATTGACCGTTTGTTGCAATTGCGACTCGCGGCTACTTGGAAAGAGGGAGCCGAAAACAAGCCCACCTGTACCTGCAATAAATAATACTAATGCGCCAACGCCAGCATATCGAAGCCAAAGCGTTTTTGCAGATACTTCATGACGCTCATAACTGAGCGTATTAGGATTGTAAATATACTTTTCTTTTTTCATAAAACGTGGTTGATAAATACGCCTTGAAATACGGACAAGCTAAAAGTTGCACTAAATAAAATAGCAATTTCAGCCCAGCTTAAAGCAAGACGATTTTGGGTATTAAGTTGTTAAATGTTGTTTTTTGATTAGGTGTTCTAAGTATTTTAAAATACTCGATTTTCTACCAAAAAATATTAAAAGTTCTGGTAAAAAATTTAAAAAATGCAAAAAAATGCAATAGGTTCAAACACCCTACTGCGCAAAGGTAAAGCGTTTTTTTCGATTAGAGTTACTTTTATCTCGTTTTTTTTACATTTTAACACTTTGTTAAGGTTTTTTTGCGCAGCATCTCTCCTTCATTCTGGTAATTTCAGTAAAAAAGATGCTAATTTTCTTATTCTTTTACCTACCTTTGCCCTTTAATTTTTATAGTAGGTCAATCACATTTATCTAATTAAAATACCAATTTAAAACGAAGGTATGTCGAAGCAAAAAAAATTCTATGTTGTTTGGGAAGGGTATCATCCGGGCGTTTATGAGCGTTGGGACGATTGTAAAAAAGAAATAGACGGCTTTGCAAAAGCTAAATATAAGTCATTCGAAACGCTTTTGGCGGCGCATACTGCCTTTCGAGATGGTTATGCTCTGCATATTAAGCAGGGCACCAGCCCTGTCGAAAAAACACAAGAAATCCTACAAAAACTCGCTCTTTTGGGCAAGCCGCTTCGCAGTGCTTTGGCGGTAGATGCGGCGTGCAGCGGCAACCCTGGCAGCATGGAATATCGAGGTGTTTATGTGGCCACTGGGGAGCAACTTTTTCATATAGGCCCCTTAGAGCAAGGCACGAATAATGTGGGCGAATTTTTGGCATTAGTGCATGGTTTA
>JBEEMU010000261.1:0-3289 GCA_041192485.1 Bacteroidota bacterium
GTCATCTTTTTTTATAGAAATATCCCATTTTTTCGTACATTTGCATTTTTAAGTAGTAGCCTATAAATAATCACTATTTTAAATTCCTGTAAAATGTCTCCCTTATTCGCAGGCATACAAATGGGGCTTCTTTTGGCTTTTTTGGCTGGCCCCATTTTTTTCACTCTTTTGCAAACAGGCATCGAGCGCGGTGTACGCGCAGGCATCGCTGTCAGTGTGGGCGAAATATCGAGCGATGTTATTTACATTTGCGGGGCTTATTTTGGTTTAACGTGGCTGATGCAACAAGTTGACCAAGCACTTTTCAAATTCTATGTAGGCGTTCTTGGCGGCATCATTTTAGTCGTTTTCGGGCTGACTTCTCTGTTTTCAAAACCGCCCGAACCCACCGAAGCAAAGGCAATCAACGCCAAAACCTTGTTTGGTTTCTGGGCAAAAGGCTTTGCTATCAACACCTTCAACCCTTTCACGCTTATATTTTGGATGGCAACTACGAGCGGAAAAGTAATTGCTCAACACTATTCAACCCTCGATGCCTTTGCGTTTTATGGCGGCATCATAGCCACCATTTGCTTTTTTGATATAGTCAAAATTTGGGGCGCGAAAAAAATTCGCACTTATTTGCAGCCCCGTTTTCTGATTTGGGTGCGCCGCATAGCAGGCCTTGGCTTGCTTGCATTTGGGCTTATTTTGATTTTAAAAGTAATTTAAAATGCCTGTTTTTTTTTACAAAACCCTTCCTATCGCCCGTTATGCCGTTTGGTATATACAGGAAGATGCCGCTTTTTTCCTCGAAAACCTGCCCGCTACCTTTCTTAAATTTGAGAAAGAGTACGTTCAAATCACGCATAACAAAATCAAATTACAATGGCTTGCATCGCGCTATTTATGGTATAAAATAGCAGGCGAACAGGCCGATTTTTGTTTAGAAAAAAGCGCGTTTGGCAAACCATTTTTAAAAAATAGCCCTCTACAATATTCTATCAGCCACTCGGGCGATTTCGTAGCGATAGTGGAAGCGGCTGCGCCCTGCGGCATCGATATTCAAATGGCAACCGATACGATAGACCGAATAGCTCATCGTATTATGCACGAAAACGACTGGCGAGAACTCGAAAAACACAGCTTGGACACCACGTTATTCTGGTCGGCCAAAGAAGCTATTTTCAAAGCTTGGGAAAAGGGTGGTTTGGCGGGTAAAAATATCCGTTTACACGGCTTTGATAAGCCGTCAGAGGCGCACGGAAGCGTTGTTTTACAAGAAAAAAAGCAAAAAGAATATGCCCTTTTTTATGAAAAAACGCCCGAATTTACACTTGCAATAGCCTTAGAAACGCCCGTTTTGTAAAATTATAAATAATATTAGTATTTTACTATATAAAATTATACTTCGGTATTGTTTTTGCATTATCTTAATAAATTAAATTTTTAGAATATGAAAACAATACTGACTTTCGGTATCGCCCTTGCATTTAGCAGTGCTTTTGCAATCGCACAAACTTCCAAAGTTGCTTTACCACGCCCAACAAATAAAGCTGTAGGGTTCAGCGAAGCAACAAAAATGGCAACTAATTTGCCCCACGTTCCGTTAAAACTGCCTACTGTTCAACAACCTACACCAAAAGGTTCGGTCACTATTCACGAAAGCAAAAACCCTGCAAAAGTGAGTAAAACGGTTGTTAAAACGGTTTCAAAACACACGCCTGCTGCCACGGCGGTTGCGGCAACAGCGGCTGCGGCAAATGTTGCCACAAAATCAAAAGTAAATGCTACCAAAATAGCGAAACCCGCCGAAGAAGTGGTAGCGACTGTTAGTGCAGAAGAAGTGGCAGCATCGCCTCGCGCAACGGCAAAAAAATACTCGCGCCGTACCGTTTCTAATCCGCCGCGCCGCGCCGTTTCTAATAGCTCTACTGACCAATCAACGGCCGCCGCAGACAAACCTAAAACGGCACAAAATGATGACGCGCCTGCGCAAAACTGGCTGTCTGATTCTTACTCGGTAGATGCAAATGGAAATAAAGTTGCGCCTGTTGCCGAGCAAGCTGCGGTTATAGAGGAAGCGCCTGCGGCTCGCCCGATGGCTGCTCGCCAAGAAGCGCAAGTGCAAAGTGCTTATTACGGTGCGCACTACGTTTTTGATACAGAAACCATTAATTATGGTGCTATTGCAAAAGGCAGCAACGGCAAACGTAAATTCCGCTTTCGCAACGACGGCTCCGAGCCGCTCACTATTTCGAGCATCATTCCGGGTTGTAGCTGTGTAACTGCCGAAGCCCCAAAAGAGGCGATTGCGCCAGGCAAGTCTGGCTTTATAGAAGTGGAGTATGACACAACGCAAGAGGGCGATTTTCTAAAAGATTTTGTTATTAGTAGCAATGCAGCGGGCGAAGATGCCGTTAAAATTGTTTATATTAAAGGACATGTGCATTAGAACGCAGAGAAAACTTAAAACAAACTAAAAAGCAAAAAAGCATCACCCGTTTCAAAACGGGTGATGCTTTTTAGTTTGTAACTTAGTCACACTGTCTATTCCTACTAATAGAACTCTCTTAGAGAGTTGCGCCGCGTTTTTTGTAAGCTGCACTCAACCTTCCTAACAAGGCGGGTGAATGTTTTTTAAACGGAGCTATAAAGAGTTTGGCTTTTATAGGTTTCGGGATTAGCCAAACGCTTTATAATTCCGTTTTTTAAAAAGAGGATAGACTATTTATTTCTTTTTCCCGCCTTCTTCTTCGCCTTTTTTCTCGCTGCCCACAGCAGGAGCAGGAGAGTCTGTTGCAGTAGTGTCTTTTGCGCCTTTCGGTGACAAGTCGCCGCCGCCTTGATTTTTCTTCATATCAACGAGCCATTTGCCGTCTTTGCGGACAACATCTACTTTGTCTTCTACGCCTTCTGCGGTGCAGCAATAGGTGCAAACGCCTTTATCGCCATCTACTTTGCAGTCCATTTTGTCGATTTTTGCGTGTTTGTCGCTCGCAGGAGCCATGCTCGCAAAGTTTTTGATTAGGTCAACCATCGACTTTGTGTCTTCGGTGCCAAACGATTTAGCTTTGTCATAGTCTTTGCTATCCAATGCCATGACGAAATCCTTTGCTACTGCTTCAGGCCCGTTTTTTTTGCAGCTTGTTACTGCCGTTGCTATAATAGCAACTAAAAAGATGTTAATGATTTTTTTCATTGCAGAATAATAAATAAAAATTTACATTGATTTGGTACTATTGTTTTCGCAAGATTGCGTCGGCATTACTTCGGCATTACTTCGGCTATGCTGTTTTCGCAATATTAT
>JBEEMU010000262.1:0-3223 GCA_041192485.1 Bacteroidota bacterium
TACTCATCGTTATTGGGGTTTGGTATAAATTGGTATAAATTGGAGGTTGCGATGCGATAAACGGCAGCGTTTTGAGAAATAAAACGCAAAGTTACAGTTTATTCGTAAAAATAAAATTAAAAATGCGAATATATTAAAAATAAATGGCAGAGATACGATAATATAACCTATATTTGCGCTTTAAAGTTACCTTAACCTTACGGAAACCCTTTATTCAACATGTTTCTTTGCAAACCACGCCTATTTATATTCCTATGGTTCTTAAGCCATAGTGCCTTTCTTTTTGCCCAAAGCAACCCTACAGTCTGCCCGAAATACGATAAATTTATGCAAAGTGCGAACGCTTTGCAAGCGAGCAATCAATTGGCGAAAGCCTTAGTAGAGTTTCGGAATGCGCAAATTGCCGCTGGGCAATGCCATATATCGCTGATAGAATCTACGATAAAGGTGAAGCAAACGCTTGAAATGATAGGCAAACAAAACGCCTTGGCCAAAGAAGCCCAAGTAAAAGCGGAGAAAATCAGGATTGAACTACTAGAAGCCAAGCAGAAAGGAGAAATTATAAAAGAGAAAATTGTTATATTAGAGAAAAATATGGAGCAAGCCGTCCATGCTTGCGATAGGCAGTTGCGCGAAAAGACTCAAGAATTGAAAGACTCCTTAATACTCATTCGCAAAGCACCTTCTTCCGAGCAACTAGCAAAAACGGAAGCCCTGCATAAGCGATTAGAGGAGTTACGGCTAAAATACGAGGAGCGCGAAGTCGTCATTGCTACCCAAAAAGACAGCGTTGCCACCTTCCGAAAACTCTTAAAAGACCCTACCCTGCGCAATAATCCGACGGTTGATGCCGTGTTGATAAAAGAGCATATTGTAAAGCCCACAACTCCAAGCCAGCAAGACTCTATTCGGAAAGCAAAAGCCGCCAAAGAATTACCAAACTACACAGAAACCGCAGAGAAAATAGATATTCCGATGATTTATGTGGGCAGTGGCAGCTTTATTATGGGCTGCAACGCCGTAAACGAGCAAGATTGTATGTATGACGAATTGCCTGCACACGCCGTAACTATCGATAGCTTTTTTATCGGTAAAACCGAAGTCACGCAAAAACAATGGCGAGCGGTGATGGGCAGAAACCCTGCGGGGCTGTTCTTTCCGTCTTGCGACGACTGCCCCGTAGAGAACGTTTCGTGGGACGATATACAAGTGTTTTTGCGCAAGCTAACTAGGAAAACAGGCAAAACCTATCGGCTGCCCACCGAAGCCGAGTGGGAATTTGCCGCTCGTGGCGGAAATAAAAGCGCACACTATCGCTATAGCGGCAGCAACACTATCGACGAGGTCGCGTGGTCGCGCAACAGCTCCAACCAAAAAACAAATACGGTAGCCTCCAAAAAGCCAAACGAACTCGGTATTTATGATATGACAGGCAATGTATGGGAATGGTGTACCGACTACTTCAACCGCTACCCGCCCGCCCTGCAAACCAACCCCAACGACCCGAACTTTGCGCCCTATCGCGTGTTGCGCGGCGGCTCGTGGAGCAATAAAGAAACCGACTGCCGCATTCCCTACCGCAACCACGGCGAAACTACTTATCGCTATGGCGACAATGGCTTTCGCATCGTCCGCGTTCCGTAGAGAGCCGACGAAAACCCTTATCCTACTTTTAAAAATCCAATTATGAATGAATTTTTAGACCCCATATTAGACCGAATTATCGGCCACGAATGCATCTTGGTTTTAGGGCCGCGCTTCGGCGCAAAAGCAGACAACACGCCGCTGCATATAGATATGAAGACGCACTTTGAGCGCGAAAAGCAGCTCAATTTAGATTATGAGTTGGAAAACTTGTATATCCTGAAAACCGCACAACCAACCGCTCGCTCTAAGTTCTACCGCAGCTTGAAGGAGTATTACACGAAGGTTGCGCCGTCAAAAGTCTATCAGCAAATTGCACAACTGAAATTTGATTTAGTCATCAATGTTTCGCCCGACCTGCTACTCAAAAACGCTTACGACACCGTCGGCGCAGACGTTGATTTTGAGTATTACGACAAAGCCGGCAAGGTGCGAGCCAAACTGCCGCCCACCGAAGACCGCCCTTATTTGTACAATCTTTTTGGCAATATCGCCAACGATTTATCCCTCATTCTTACCTACGACGACCTTTACGATTTCGTAAAAGCCCTCATGAGCGACGAAACATCGCTCCACGAAAAGCTGTATGCGCGTATCTTTTCGGGTACAGCTATCTTGTTTTTGGGCTTCGACATGGAAAAATGGTATATCAAGTTATTACTAAAAAAACTCGACTTTGGGCGCGACTATCCGCGCTTGAGATGGTGCGTTGTGAGCGAAAGCGACATTAGCAGCAGCGAAACCCGCGACTTTTTAGAGTCTAACTTCGGCATGGAAGTCATGAACGAGGGCGCGACCGAGTTTATAGACGCGCTATTCAAACGCGCCGAAGAACGCGAGCGAGGCGGCGAACAAGGCAGCTTATTGCGCCCTTTAAAAAATGCGACCGAGAACAGCGCCGTCCGCCAAATAAAAGATTATGTGCGCAACACCGACCTGCAAGCCGCCATCGACCTGCTTACCGAAGAATACGATAAATACGAAGACGAAAGCAACGATATGCTCGTTTTGGCAGGCGGCTTCGCGCAGTTGCAGAAAAAAGCATCGAAAGGCATTTTGACTAACGAACAAATAGACACACAGACCGCGCAGTTTTCAGAAAGAATCCTGTATTTTGCCTCGCAATTAGATTCGCTTAGTTGATGAAGTTCTCTTGCACACGGTCTTGGCAGGTGGACTTCAATCCGCCTCACAAAATAAGGGTCTTGGCAGGTGGACTTCAGTCCGCCTCACAAAATAAGGGTCTTGGCAGGTGGACTTCAGCCCGCCTCACAAAATAAGGGTCTTGGCAGGTGGACTTCAGTCCGCCTCACAAAATAAGAGTCTTGGCAGGTGGACTTCAGTCCGCCTCACAAAATAGTTTCCATTGAAGAATACTTAAGCAACGGCGGACAGCAAGGTCCATAATTTGTTGAATATTATTTAAAAAAAGGGCGGACTGAAGTCCACCCGCCAGAAAGGTACTTCTAAAGTATAAATAGTAAAAAAGCCTTTCTCAATCCACCATTAAAAGTCCGCCTCACAAATCTTGGCAGGTGGACTTCAGTCCGCCTCACAAAATAAGGGTCTTGGCAGGTGA
>JBEEMU010000263.1:0-6474 GCA_041192485.1 Bacteroidota bacterium
GTTATGCAAAAACACCTCTTCGTTTTCTTGCTTAGTTTATTTGCCGTATTTGCCGACGCACAAGAGTTCAAACATCGACAATTTACGACCTCGAATGGGCTAAGTAGCACCACTATCTATCATGCTTTGCAGGATAGAAATGGCTACTTGTGGTTGGCAACCGACGCAGGCGTGACCCGCTTTGATGGGACGCATTTCAAACAATATTATAAAGATGACGGGCTGGGCGACAATGATATTATTCACCTATTGCTCGGGCGCGGCGGCGAAGTGGGCTTTTTGAGTTATAATGGCGTTTTTTCTTTTTATAAAAATGAAAAAATATACAACCCTACGAATCATGAATATTTGAAAAACGCCAGTTTCGGCACCGCCTTGTATTCGGGCTTTCAAGACAGCAAAGGCAATGTGTGGTTAGGCTGCAAATCGGGCGAAGTATTCCAACTAAATAGCCGCGGCGTGACCTCTTATGGGCAAAAACCAGTTGAAAAAATAGCAAAAAACGCAAAAAACAGCGGTAAAGCAAGCCCTGTTAGCTTTTTTCACGAAAGCAGCGACGGGAGTATTTGGGCCGACGGCATCTATAAAATAGAATATCGGCATTTGCGAAAAGGGCGTTTTGCGTATGAATTTATTGGCGGAAATGCGTTTTTCACTTCGCCCGAAAAGCGGAATGAAGTCCTTTTTTTGAGCGAAGACGGCATTGTGCGCATGACGGATACGGTGCAAGAACTGGTGCCAACGAGCTATTTGACGAAAAAACCAGCGGTCAAACACTTCGGATATTTGCACGAAGACCGCGATGGCAATATCTGGCTGCCGACTATCGGCGACGGCGTGTATTGCTACCGCGCCGCCTACTCGAGCGCCCTGCCCGACCACTATTTGGAAGGGCAAAAGGTCAGCACAGTTTTGGAAGACCACGAAGGCAATCATTGGTTTAGTTTGCTCGGCGAAGGGCTGTATATGCTTCCCGCAAACTATGAAAACACGCTCGGCTATAATTTGGGGCGTGTAAATGCGGTAACGACAACGCCCGACCGTACCGCTTGGCTCGGCTTAGATGATGCCAAAATTTTGCTCGTCGATTTGCAAAGCCAAAAAACGGAACTCAATATTCCGCTGCCTTCAGGCATCGACCGCGCCGACCAAAACGTGCTGCATATTCACTGCGATAATCAACACCGTATTTGGGCGATGACCCCGAATACTATCACGGTTTTCACCCGAAAAAAAGAAAAATATCTGCCGCAAACCGTCCTAACAGAGCGGCGTTATACCTATAAGAACTGGTCGTTTGGCGACGATGGCAGTATCGCTATTGCCCACTCGAAGGGCGTGATACGAAGTTATAGGAAGGGCGCATTATCGCATAAAAAAGACGGGCAATGGCTATATTCAGCCGAAATTCCACGCTTTTCAGAGGTCGATACGTTTAAAAATAAAATAACATACAGCGTTTTTTTAGATAAGAAACATAGCCTCTGGGTAGGTAATATCGAGGGGCTTTTTGAGCAAACAGTTAGCAAAAGACTGATTCGCTATTCCAATTATTACGAAGAATTTGGCGAAAAAATAAAAAGCATGGCTTTATTGGCCGATAATCAGACGATGGTGTTGGCGGCGGAGGGTTTTGGGCTTTTTTTCTTGAACGACAAACATCTTATCGGCAGATTGTCGCGCTACGATAGCTTGCCCGACAATGTTTGCAGGCGGGTTTTCGTTTCGGATAGCATCGTTTGGTGTACGGGCAATCACGGGCTAACGCGAATTAGGTTTAAAAACGGAAAATACGCCCAAATTTTAACCTATAAAAGTGCCGATGGCTTACTTTCCGATGAAATAAACGATGTATTTGTGGCTGGCGAAGAGGTTTTTGTGGCCACCTCGAAGGGCTTGAATATTCTGCGCGGCAATTTGCAAGGTGTGGCCATTGCACCGCCTCACGTTTATATTGAAAATAAGCTATTTGAAGCAAAACGGCAGCCCGACACCCTCGCAACACCGCCATTTTACCCAGATAGCCGCTTTCAAATAAATTACGATGCGGTAGCCTATCGCGAACCCGAAGCCGTAGAATATCGCTACCGTTTGCGCGAACGCGACCAATGGCTTGCAACGAAAAACACAACGCAAGCCTTCTCGCAACTCACCGCAGGCAACTACCGGTTTGAAGTGCAGGCGCGGCATTTGGGCAGTCGCTGGAGCGATTCTGACTTCCTCGAATTCACCATTTACCCCTTTTGGTACCAAACTTGGTGGATGACTTTCTTGATGCTCATCGCACTTGGCGGCTCTGCTTTTTTTGCGGCAAGCCGTTTGGCCAAACGGCAACAAGACAAAGAAACCCAGCAGTTGCAAGCCGAAAAACGCATGATAGAACTGGAGCAACAAGCCCTGCAAAGCATGATGAATCCGCATTTTATTTTCAATGTGATGAACTCGGTGCAGTATTTTCTAAATCATAATGAAAAAGAAGCCGCCAACCGCTATTTATCGCAATTTGCGAAAATGTTGCGCACCAATTTGGAGTATTCAAACAAGCCTTTTATCCCTTTAGAAGACGAATTGGCGTATTTAAAACTCTATTTATCGCTCGAAAAACTGCGCTGCGGCGACAAAATGCACTACGAGTTTGTGGTAGAAGACGATTTGGACACCGAGTATATTCAATTGCCGCCGATGCTGCTGCAACCTTATGTGGAAAACGCTATTTGGCACGGCATCATGCCCGCCGAGGCAGGCGGCAAAATAACGATTTGCATCAGCGAAATAGAAAACGATATTTTATGTATAAAAATAATAGACAACGGCATCGGCATCGACAACTCGAAAGCCGCAAAAGCCGAAAATCCATCTAATCATCATAGCCTCGCGCTCACACTCACAAACGACCGCTTGCGCATTATGCAACAAATTACACACCGAATTTACCAAGTGTCTATCGCACAAATCGCGCCCGAAGGCGGTACGGAGGTCACGATGCTGTTGAGCGTTTAACATTTCTATGAAGCTCCTATCCATTTTGTCCATTCCTTAAAACTCGTTACAGGGGTGTGAAAGTTGTACCTTTGTGGCTTTAACCAATATAGGTGACAGATAGTGATTTTGCGCTTTTACGAGCGAGCCAGTGCTGCGATAATGAATGCTGTCAATATGACCAATTAGCCAGAGCAAGCAACTTAGGAAACCATGTAGGGAAACCATGTTGGGAAACCATGTTGGGAAACCATGTTGGGAAAGCAAAAAAAAAGTGCTTCGCGCCCTTTCGGGTTTGCGAAACACTTTTCCATGATTAACCTAAACTCTATCTTTTGCCTTTCAAATTCTTTTTAGAAAAAGTTTTTATCAAAAAGAAGTGGCGTATATTTATTTTCTTGGCAGGGTAATATTTCTTGTTTGTCCATTCACCGAAACGGTTGCTTGGTCGTCGCAAGTGCCTGCATTGCCGAAATTAATGGTGCGGTCGAGCAAGCCTTGTCGAGTAACGACGACGACACCTGCTTCAGGCCATTTGCAAGAGCCTTCAATATGAAGCGGCGAAGTTATGGTCATCGAAAACGCTTTTCCGTTGCGATTAACGCCGCTGCCGTTGCCTGTTACTTCTATAATATTGTCGGAAGCCGATTGCGTACCAAAACCCGCCAGCCAAGTGCGTGTGTGTGTAGCCGTCCAAGTGAACACCTTGCCTGTTGCGTCGGTTATTTTGCAGTTCGTCGCATCAATTTTGAATTGCTGATGCCCCGACGGGTCTGCGCCCAAATTCGTGCGAGTGCGAGTTCCTTCAATCAAATGACCATTTATTTTAAAACCATCAAAGGTTTGCGTGATAATTGAGCCTGCTTCGCGATGCGGTTTGTTGATATTCAAAAACATTTTGCCCGACATCATGCGGTCGTGGCAAAGCGTCGGTGTTGTGCCGAAATTAAGGGTGATGATTCGCGGAAATTTTCGCCCATAAAATGTAGCAGTTCCTAATCCTGCGCTTGTGCTGTCTATTGTAATAGTTGCGCAAGTAGTTAAGACATCGGCGTTTGTGTCTTGTTTTGGTCCGCGTTGCAAATAAGAAATATTTGCATCGTCTGCCTGCTCATCTACAGCTTTATCTGCGTCGCTATGCAGCGATTCTGCGGTCGCATTATCAGTTGCCGATTGCCAGTCCTCTTCGTCTTGCGCTGTTTTTTTACAACTTGCGAAACATACAAGCATTGCCATGCCTGCAATGATACTGGAAAAACGAATTGTTTTCATACGATTAAAATAAAAAAGTTAAGAAAAATAATTTGCTGAAACTTATTAAGTAGTAGTGTATAAATAATCACGGTTTTGAAGCCCTGTCAAATAGGGTGCTATAATCTAGTGATAACCGTGTTTATTTTGCCGCAGCTGCTTATTTTTCTGACTATGGCAGGTTAGAAAGGTTTAAAATGATGTTTTATTTTCTTAATGAAAAAAGACTGTGTTTAGTTTTCAATAATTCACTACCTTTGCGGAAATTATATTTATACGAATAAAAAATAGATTATTATGAGCTATCCAGCCGATTTGCGTTATACGCACGAACATGAATGGATTCGCGTTGAAGGCGACATTGCGACTGTCGGAATCACGCATCACGCACAAGAAAGTTTGGGCGACATCGTGTATTTGGAGGTGTCGGGCAGTGGCCTTATTGCGCAAAACGAGGTTTTTGGCGTAGTAGAGGCTGTAAAAGCGGCTTCCGACCTTTTTATGCCTGTATCAGGCGAAATTATTGAAATAAACAGCAACTTGGAAACCGACCCGAGTTTGGTCAATTCCGACCCGTATGGCGAAGGCTGGATGATTCGCGTGAAATTAGCGAACCCAGACGAAGTGGCAGGCTTACTAAGCTCAGAAACTTATGAAAATGCGATTGCGTAGTTAACGTTTCTAGTTAAAAGTTTCTAGTTAAACGTTTCTTGATACTATGTGGATTTGGTGGAAACATCAAATAGAAAAATTAGTATAAGAAAGTTTCCAAGCTAAGTTTCCAAGTCAAACTTACAAGCTCTTGTTTTATGTTTTTTTTTGCAAAAAAGTACTTGCCGGCACTCGTGTGGGCAAGCGTTATTGCGTTTCTATCGCTCACATCATCAAGTAATCTGCCAAAACTAAATTGGGAATTTTTCACTCCCGATAAAGTGGGGCATTTTACGGTTTATGCTATTTTAAATATGGCATTAATTTGGGCATTTATCCCGACAAGAAGCGAAAAACGGCATACACATTATCTATATGCGACCATTTCGGCTTCCGCTTTTGGCGTTTTGATGGAATATTTGCAATTTTATCTCACGCCCGACCGACAGTTTGAATACCCCGATATGGTAGCGAATGTACTCGGCGCATTGCTTGGCTTGGCGGTTATGCGGCGTTTTTGAGTGTTTACTTTAACCTTTATGTCTATGCAGCGACCTTCTTTTTTTTGGGCGAGTTATGCCGATTTAATGACCGCTTTGTTTTTCGTAATGTTGGTGCTTTATGTGCTGACCTTTAAGATATTGAAACAACGCGAAGAAGAATATAAGGTAAAAGCACAACAATTCGAGCAAATGCAGCGCATTTCGGAGAGTTTGAAACAATTAGACGATAAGGAAAACTTTGCTTATGATGCCGCGTTCAACCGTTTTACGTTGAAAAAAAAGGTGAATTTTGCCACACTTTCAAGCGACGTACCCGCAGACGACCGCCCTGCCTTATTGCGAGCAGGCAGAAAATTAGAGCGCGTTATCAATGATGCCAAAAAGAGTAAAACGGTCAAGAACTTAAAGTATTTAGTCATCATCGAGGGCATGGCTTCGCGTGATAACTATACGCTCAATTACGAGCTTTCGTATGCTCGCGCAAAATCCGTTTTGGCTTACTGGAAAGAAAGCGGCGTGAACTTTGACGCAACTATTTGCGAAACTATTATAGCGGGCAGCGGTACAGGCGGCATAGGGCGAAGCAGTTATGAGGCTGCTAATCAGCGGATTATCGTGCAGATTATCCCTAAAATAGGTCGATGAAAACCGTCGAAAAAACGAAAACCTACGATTTTAGGAAGTTTATTGTTTGTAAATATTGTATGCCGTTTAAATGAAGTTTAAATGCCTCTTGCGTCCTCTTTTATGCTACTGCTCTGCGAAACTCTGCGAAACTCTGCGAAACTCTGCGAAAACTCTACGAAACTCTACGAAACTCTACGAAACTCTGCGTTTAAAAAACTGGCTGCGTTTAAAACCACAAACTACCTAAATAAGTAGTTGTGTCTAAATAATCACGGTTTGAAGCCCTGTTAAATAAGGTGTTCTGGGATAATGATGACCGTGTTTATTTTGCCGCAGACACTTAGTAGTCAATCCATTTAATCCTGTCGGATAAATACGAGTGTTTCGGTGAGCTGGTCTTTGAACTCGCTCTATAACAAAATTCCAATTTTTCAACGAATTTCGAGTTGCGTGGCGAGTTGAA
>JBEEMU010000264.1:0-3398 GCA_041192485.1 Bacteroidota bacterium
TAAACCATCGTCTGAAACTGTCCATTTTGTTGCTAAATCGCTGATAACATGCAAACTATCATCTAATCGAAGCAAGCCATTGTATAATTGGCGGCATAACCAATTATTAGCTTGACTCCGCGCAAAAGCGGGGTCGAGCGAGGTAAGTGCGCCGTCTTGATTATAGCGAATTGTCGGCGGTTCGGTTGTTTTATCGCTCGTACATTGCAGCCAAAATAAAGACGATACAAGCAAAGGTAGTAGATGACGTTTCAATTTGTTATTCACTATTTGTTGTCTTCCTAATTATTTATTCCCTTTTGGTTGATACGTTGAAAAGTTAAGCAGCTTGTAAAATTGAACCACATAAGGCCCACATAAGCCTATTTTTTTTATAGTATTCAATTCACAAAATCTTAGGTAAGCTTCTCCCTATTTCGGAGTTCCTTTTGGTTTGCCCGCATGATTACCGCTTTTCGAGGAGCTGCTTTTGCCCTTACTGCCGCCTTTTGCTGCGCCGCCCTTTCCTCTTGGTGGAAATTTTGAGGGTAAAAATCGTTTTTTTGTGGGTTCGTATAACGGAGCTTCGCCAAGTTCGGAAGGAATGGGTGCTTTGAAAATTTGCATATTAATAAGCGTTTCTATGGCTCCGAAACGGGGCTGGTCGCGCTCATTGATAAAGGTAATGGCAACGCCCGTACTATCGGCACGCGCAGTGCGCCCTACGCGATGCACATAATCTTCGGCATCGCCTGGCACATCGTAATTAACGACTAAACTGATTTCTTTGATGTCAATCCCGCGCGACATCACATCGGTTGCTACTAATATTTGCGTTTTTCGGCTGCGAAAATTGCGCAAAACTTGCTCGCGTTCTTGTTGTTCGAGGTCGGAACTAATCATGGCAACATTGAATTTTTCACGCAATAAGGTGCGGTAAACATCTTGTACGCCTTTTTTGGTGGAAGCAAATAAAATAACGCTCGGATAGGTTTCTTCTTTGCCGCGCAAAAGCGAAATTAACAGCCTGTTTTTCTGCTCTTCATGCACCACATAAGCTGCTTGCGTGACACCTTCGGCGGGTTTGCTCATGTTGATATTGATGCTTTTCGGATTCGGTTTGAGAATCATTTTTGATAACTCGCGAATTTTAGACGGCATGGTTGCCGAGAAAAGCAAGGTTTGCCGCTCCTTTGGCAGTTTATTGATGATTTTCATCAAGTCGTCGAAAAAGCCCATATCTAACATACGGTCGGCTTCGTCGAGTATTAAATGCTCTACATTACTGGTGTCCACATAGCCCATATTGAGGTGTGCGATGAGGCGGCCAGGCGTAGCAACCACAATATCTGCGCCTTCTATGAGGGCATTTTTTTGCGTATCGAACACATTGCCTTGTGCGCCGCCGTAAACCGCCACACTTCCGACCCCAACAAAATAGGCAAGTCCTTCTATTTGTTGGTCTATTTGTTGGGCAAGTTCGCGTGTTGGCGCAATAATAATGGTATTTATACCCTTCGGATGCTCGCCATAAGAAAGGCGGTCTAAAATAGGTAATAAAAATGCGGCAGTTTTGCCCGTCCCCGTTTGAGCGCAGGCAATGATGTCGTCACCGTCCATAATCATGGGAATAGCTTGCTCTTGTATGGGCGTAGGACTCGTAAAGCCCATCGCGTCTAATCCGTCTAAAAGGTCGTAATTAAACTTGAAATCGTCAAATGTCATAGATATTTATAAAATTTAGCAACAAAGGTACGGTTTTTTTTGCAGGAAACGCCTAATTTTTAGTACCTTTGCCCTATGAAAAATCTTTATACCATTTTTACACCATTATCAGCAGTTTTAACGACTGTTATAGCTATTGCCTTAACCGCAATAACAGCCTGCACTTCGGAGCAACCGAAAGCCGAAGAAGGAGCGGAAGCACCCGAAAAAATGGTAGGCGAATGGGAATTGAACAGTGTGTTGATTTCCATTAAAACGGCGCATCGAACGGGCGGCGATTCGGTTATCAATTTCCCAACGCCTGCCGATTGGGTAAAATTGATGCAGCAAAAACCAATCCACACGGTTTACCGCGCCGACCATTCTTACGAAGCAACCTACCGCAATCTCAAAGATTCGATTGTTGCGCTCCGTTTGGGCGTTTGGGCAATGCCGAACGATTCTTCCTTGCAGCTTTTTCAGCAAGACCCGTTTCCCGATACCTCCTATATTGATGTCAGGTTTCTAAAAGATGGCGCGGAATTTAGACGCTTTCGCTACGATTATGATAATGATGGTAACAAAGACGATGAATTTTTTGGTATTCAACGAAAAATAAGCAGTAGTAAATGAATACTTACAAAGAAACCTTCGCCACTTGGGACAAAGTTGCCGCCTTGTATCAAGACAAATTCATGGATTTGAGTTTGTATGACGATACTTATGATGCCTTTTGTGAACAATTGACCAAACCGCAGCCCGATATCTTGGAAATAGGCTGCGGACCTGGCAATATTACGCGCTATATCTTGCGCAAACGCCCCGATTTTGCTATTTACGGCATCGATATTGCGCCGAAAATGGTCGAACTGGCGAAAAAAAACAATCCTACTGCCCAGTTTGGCGTGATGGATAGCCGCGATATAGATAGCTTAGTGCGCAAATTTGACGCTATTATTTGCGGATTTTGCTTGCCGTATTTATCGGAGCTTGACGCAATAAAACTAATAGCCGATTTTAAAAATATTCTCGCCGATAACGGACTTGTTTATTTGAGCTTTGTGGCAGGCAAAAGCCAGCAGTCGGGCTATCAAACAGGCAGTAGCGGCGATAGAACGTATTTTTATTACCACGATTTAGAAAAAATAAAAACCTTATTTGCAGCAAATAATTTGGTAGAAAGCGGCTTATTTTTAAAAAAGTATAAAAAAAGCGATGGCAGCGAGGAAATTCATACAATTATATTGGCAAAAAAGCAAACATAATCAGTTGGAAAATTAGCTTGGAAAATGCAAAAATAAATATCCTATTAAAAAATAAACATTGTTAAAGGCATTATTAACTTATTATAAAAACGCAAAAACGCGCTATCGCATACATTCGCCTTTCGTATTCGAATGGGCAGATAATGTACTCGATGACGACCGTTATTACTACGCTTTCGACCGCGCCGACCATTTGCGAAACATGATGGAAAGTAATCATACGGAAATAGCTGTAACGGATTTTGGCGCAGGCTCGCAGAAAACGAGCGATTCGCACCGCAAAATTAGCCAAATTGCTAAAACAGCCGTTAGCTCGGAGCGAAAATGCGCTTTTTTATTTAAAACCATACAGCTTTATAAACCTAAAACCATGCTCGAACTCGGCACGTCGCTCGGTGTTTCGGCGGTTTATCAAGCGTTAGCTTATACCGACGGGCATCTCACGAGTTT
>JBEEMU010000265.1:0-3285 GCA_041192485.1 Bacteroidota bacterium
TCCGCAGCCCGTTTCGATAAAATCGGGGGCTACTTTGCTCAAAATACCGACACCGCTATAGCCTAATTTCTCGGCAGAATACCAAGCGCAATGCGTGTAGCCGGTTTCGTGAAACAGCTCAACAGGGATTTGCGCGGGCTGCGCCTTTGTTTCCTGAATACAAATTATATCCGGGTTTTCGGTTTCGAGCCACGCAATGAGGTCTTTTTTCAGGGCTGCCCTAATGCCGTTTGTGTTGTAACTAACAATTTTCATGGCGCAAAGGTAGTGCTTTTTACACAAATATGTCCCACAAAAAATCATTTTTATTACTTACCACTACTTAGGAAAGCGTCAGAAATAAGTAGAGCCAATTTCGCTTGTCTTTTGCCCAAAAACTGCGTTAAATTTTTCGTACAACGCGCTGCGTTGTACGAAAAATTTGCCTTGTTTTTAGCCAAAATCCTGCACGAAATTTTGGCTCTACTTATTTCTTCTTCTTTCCTTAGCACGAGAAATAAGTATTTCATCTTGAAAATAGTGGTTTTTTTATAGAAAAATTGTTAGTGTGAACGCTCTAAATCAATAGACGCTGCACAACGGTATTCCTTACAAAAAAAGTTAGTTCAAAAAAAATAGAACCTGCACAAGCAGGTTGGGAATGGGTAAAAGTGGTACCTTTTTGGCTTTAATAAAATTATATCCGTTATTACCTTTGTAATGCAAAAATAACGTACCTTTGTTATATTATACGACATTATAATACATATTCGGCTGAATAAACACGGTTATCATTACCCGAAAGCACCCCGTTTTACAGGGCTTTAAAACGGTGATTATTTATATACGACCATTCCTTAGGTTATTCAGTACACCACAAAACCAACATTATTTTCTTACCAACAAAACCAATAGAATATGCTTAAACAATTTATTTTTCGTGAATTTACGTCCTATCGCCTTATTTTACAGGGCTTTAAGGCGAGCCTGATGTTTTGCATCATGTTTTGCATCATGTTTTGCCTGCCGTTTTGCCTGACGCTGTGTGCGTTGCTTGTTTGCTCGCAGGCGATGTTTGCACAAGATGCTGCAAATTTTCCGCTGAAAAGCAAGGGCGAATTGCCGCCCGAATTTCTGACAAAATCGTCGGATAAATACAAAAAAGCCGTCGAGCAAATCAGCAAAAAAGAGCGCGGTTCGCGCAAACGGCTCAAAAAAGAGTTTTATTTGGAAAGCACCTTTGCCATCGACCAATTGCTGCATAATGGCTCGGTGCTTTACGACCCCGACTTTTCGGGCTATCTGCGCAGCGTGGCGAACAAGGTGTTGAAGGGCGATAATAAAGTGTTGGAAAGTACGCGCTTTTATGTGGTGCGCTCGCCTGCTGTGAACGCTTTTGCCACGAATGGCAATATGGTTTTTGTGTGTATGGGGCTGCTTGCGCAAATAGGCAGCGAGGCGCAACTCGGCTTTGTGCTTAGTCATGAGATTATTCATAGTCGCGAAAATCATGCGGTTAATTTTTACATTAAAACCGATAAACTTCGGCGCAATATGAGCAGTTCAGATGCCATTCGGTCGGGCAATTTCGATGAAGCGATGTTTAAACGAAGCAAATTTAGCAAAGAACTCGAAATAGAAGCCGACACCAAAGGTTTTGAAGACTATTACGCCAAAAGCGGCTACAAAATAGAGGAAATATCGAAGGCATTTGACGTGTTGCGCTATGCGGAATGTCCGTTTGGCAATGCAAAATTTGACAAATCGTTTTTAGAAAGCGAAGGCTTGGTCTTTCCGAAACGATACTTTTTAGACACCGTTGCGGGGCTGAAAGGGACGAACGAAAAGGAGAGTGACTCGTTAAGCACTCACCCGAATATCAGTACGCGCCGCGCTAATATCGATAAGATTATCAAAGACAAAAACCTATCGGGCGGCAGCCTGTATTTGGTGTCGGAAGAGATGTTTAAAAAATGGCAAACGGTTTCGCGCAAAAATATTCCCGCGCTTTTTTTGCATTATAATTATTTTCAAGAAGCCTTTTATAGCGCGTATTTGCTACTCAAAGATTCGCCGAACGACCTGTATTTAAAGAAAATAATCGCCAAATCGCTCTACGGCTACTCGAAGTTTTTGAGCGAAGAGGATGCGACGGTTGATGCGGAAACTGCGGGTTTCAAAGAGGCAGAAGGCGAGGTGCAGCAAGTGTTTCATTTATTCAGCAAACTCGATGCGGAGGAAGCGAATGTGGTGGCGATAAATTATATTTGGAGCTTGTATCAAGAAAATAAATCAGACAAAGAATTGAACTGGTTGGCGCATAATATTGCGCGTAGTTTGGCGATTTATAGCAAAAATGAATTGGCGAACATTGCGACCTCAAAAACAGATTTGCCAACCAAACCCGCCCCGAAAATGGAGGAATTGCCAACAAAGAAAGAGGAAAAGGTGAAATCGAGTAAAAAAGAGCGGAATTCGACCACTATTATCTTGACGAAAAAGGCTATAAATGACGAAGCAGGAAAAGATGTGGCCGAAAAAAAGGACTCAACGGCTGATAAAAAAGACTATCTCCGCTACGCACTCGTGGAATGGTTCAAAGACTCGTCGTTCTTAAAAGATATTGCAAAAGGAAAGTTGCTCGCAAAGGAGTATGAAAACTGGGAGGGCTCGAAAGCGCAAAAGGCAATGAAAGCAGCGCGGGCAAAGGAATTTAAAAATGGGGCGCGTATCGGTGCCGATAAAGTCGTGGTCGTCAGCCCCTATTATTTGAGCGTGGACCAACATAAAAAGCAAGCCGTAGAGTATTTGCGCACCGAAAAGCGGGCAGCCACCTTCAAAAAAGCCATTATAGAAAATGCAAAAGCGAACAAGATTGATGTGGAAATATTAGACCCCAGCGAGTTCGGATTAGACGATGTGGAAAAATACAACGACTTGACGGCTCTCAACGACTGGGTGTCGGAAACCATCGACTATGCGCCGATGGAGTTTTCGGGCTACCAAGCCGATAAAATTGCCGAAATAAGTAAAAAATACAATACACGCTATTTCTTGTGGACGGGGCTTATCACGCTCAATAAGGCGAGAAGTCCGATGGAGATAATGAGCGGCGTGATGCTTTGTATGACGATTTTTGGCGCACCCATCGGCATCTATATGATGGTTCGCCCAGAGTATGAAACGCTTTATTACGCCGTTTTATACGACGCGCAAACGAACAGAAGTAAACTCCTTAAATACGAATCTTTCGGCGAAACCGACCACAATTTTATCATCGATTCGCATTTATACGACACCTTTTTG
>JBEEMU010000266.1:0-3763 GCA_041192485.1 Bacteroidota bacterium
TTATTTTGTTATAGGGCAATAATCCTTGCGCATTGTTGCCCGTATAATGAATTTCTAAAATACGCGGCTGCCGTTCAGTTGCGCCAGGTGCTGCGCCTGTTTCATACACGAACTCTATAAAATTGCCATGCACATCAGTCACGCGGTTGAGCCGCCACATAATCGGCACATCTAAGGCTCCTAAATAGCGAGAATCCGTGGTATTGCCATACTCCATCACCGCTCCATCTTTGGTGGTAATTTCAAACCATTGAGGCGAGTGCGCACTGCCGCCCATATCGCCATGCGAAATTATTTTGGAAAAGCTGGTAATGTAAGTGTCATAAACACTGCCATCATTGCCATTGCTCCCAGTTATTGGTTTAAGATGCTCTCCATCTAAGCTAAAGGCATCATTATTATTGCCTACCACATGGGAAGCATCGCCTTCGAATATTTTGCGATGCCCGTCGCGGATAATCGTGGAAAGCCCCGCTAAGACCCAACCTAAACCCAAATGCCCATTCGGTGCTTGCGAATTGTAGGCAATAGAAAGGCTGGGTATTACGCCGTTAGTGCCAGGTGGTAGCTGTATCGGTATATTATAGGTGAGAACGCCTGCGCCCGAAACATCGTGTTGCCCCGCAACCGTACCTACAGGGAGTGTTTGGTTTACCGCACGCGCGTCAAATGTTATGTCATCATATTTGGGTATGTATGATATAATGTTGAATGGCGCATTTGGGTCGGGCGGGCCAACGCGCAACCCGTTTGATGATACCGCTTTTGCAGCAGCGTCTTTTGCAGCTGCATCTTTTGACGACGTAGCGTCTTTTGCAGCTGCATCTTTTGCAGCAACGTCTTTTGACGACGTAGCGTGTGCAGGTGCTTGGCAGTCTAACTGCTTTGCTCGCGCTTTTTCTAAGGGAGCTAACAATACTGCTTTTGCGTTCGGCGTACTGTTCGGGGTACTGTTCGATGCTTGCTTGCCATTTTGGGCAAGAAGTGTTGTGGAGATGGCACAACAAGCCATGAACACACCGAACAAACGATGTGTAGAAAGATTATATTTCATGCTTTTAAAAAGGTAAGAGGTTAAGTTATTTTACTTACTAAGCTACAAGCCGAGAGGATTAAACTTGCAAAAGAATTAAGCAATTATTCTGCTTTAATGACCTTGCCGCGCCATAAAACGCTTCCATCGGCTTGGACTAAAGCGAGGAAGTAAGTGCCTGTTGGCATCGATGAAAGCGAGAATGTCATGGTGGAATTGCCTGCGGCTGGCTCTTCGTGCAGCAGCTTGCCCTGGCTATCCGTCACATACACGATAGTGCCGTTAGGCGGCTGCGTTTCAAACTGCACCGTAAACACTGCGTTTGTTGGGTTTGGCGATACCGCAACCTTCGCTATTGCCCAAGTGGTTATTGCTTCCGTTTTCGGAGCTGACAAGCGATTATGTGTCGGCGAGTGCAGGCTGTCTCCGACCGCTCCAATACAATCGAAGCCTCTAAAAATGCGGTTTCCCTTTGTGTCATAGCGGCACACGATTTTAGAGTAATTCGTCCCATAAAGTGGGCAAGGGTCAGTAACTCCTGAGGCTTGCGCATTGCCGCCGACAGGGAGCAGCAAGCAGCAAAGAAGCAGGAAAGAGTAGTTCGTTGAGTAGCTCATTGAATCAATTGAAAATGTTGAAAAATTTGACTTATAAATGGTAAATGAAAAAGCAAGCCCAGAGCTTGGAATTTACCCCAAGACCAATAATAAAGAACGGAACTATAAAGAAGATGGGGCTATAGAAACATCATTTCCCTTTCCCGTCAAAGTCTTCTTCTAACGAGAAATTATAGCCTACTGAAGCGGTCAGTAAAAAAGCACCTGACCAAGCGCGGTAAACGGGCAGTAAGCCGATAGTGAAGTTTTTGATAGGAACGCCGATGCCTAAGCCTAAATCGGCAAGGGCGAAGCTGCGCTGGCTAAACGTTTGAGTGGTCGTGGTGTTTTGCGAATTCGGGAACGTGTATTTATAAGTATCGAAGCCGATAGCAAAGCCAATCATTGGTTTTATGAAAAACGCTTTTTGGGGAGCCTCAAAATGCCCGTAGAAATTGAAGGCGAATTGAAAAATATTCAAGTTTGTTTTGGTGCTTGAAGCAAGCGGCGTGTAATTCAGCCAGTTGTTCGTGAGGTTGGCGTTCAAGCCGAAGTTTCGGGCAAACCGCCAGTCGTAGCCGAGGTCTAAGCCAATGCCGCCGCCCGATAGGCCTTTATTGAGGCTGTTAAACGTCAAATACTTGACCCCGAAGGTCACGTTCTCTAATTTTCCGCCTGCACGAAGCTCGTCGACACCTGGGTTGAACGCAGCTTTATAGCCAAGTTCTGCACCATTTTTGTTTAAAAATACACCGCCTACAAAGGGCGAATATTGCGCCGAAGCGGTTGTGCAGCTCGCAAGGGTTATGAGTGCGGCAGCTACTGTTTGGCTGATTTTTGTCATTATGCTTGTTAGGGGTACTTTTTTTTATTGTGAAAAAAATTAAGTGCCTGCGGCAAAATAAACACAGTTATTGTAGAACAAGAACGCCCTATTTAACACGGTTCATTGTAGTGATTATTTATATACTACTATTTACTTATTGAAACGTTTCGATTACAAAGGTATAACTTTTTTTGCAAACAAGCTATATACCGCTGTTTATTTTTGTTTTTTTTGTGACAAATAGAAAAAAAAAAAAATGAATAAAATTGTTTACTTTTTTAATAAACCCTTAGCCCTATATTGCCTTTTGGGAGTTATTTATTGGTTTATTTTTATAATTCATTTAAAATCTATCTATTATAAAATGGAAAACAACTAATTTGGTGAAAGGCAATTATAAAACAGAAGGACAATTCTTACCTTTTTTATTGCTATCGTTTGTTTTTAGTGCAAAACTGTGACAAAAATAATTTTTATAAACCCTAAAAAAAAGAGCTACCCTCTTGCGAAGATAACTCTCAAAAAAAAAAAAAATTTTAAAACGACTGATTTTTGAACGATGTACTCCATGGAAATTGGTCGTGCGCTCTTCGTTTGCCTATTGCTATTCCTTATGGGAATAATATGGACTTAGGAGAAACGGCCACCCAAAAAGCTATTTTTTCTTACCTTGCTGCTGTTTTTGCAATTCTTGTTGTGCTGCCATTGCGTCTTGTATTTTAGCTTGCCAGCCTGTTTTTGGCTTCGGATTATTTTTAGTATGCTCCATTTCGGCGGACATTGCGTCTTTATCCACAAAGTGTTTTGTAAGCAAGGTTTGCGCGATATTCAAGACATTGCTAAAAGCCAAATAGCAAGCCAAACCTGCCGCATTGCTATTAAAAATGCCGAGGAAAATGACGGGCGTGATATACTGCATATACATCATGGCAGGGTTTGCCGAGAAATCCATGTCCTTGCTGTTGTAATAGGTGTAGGCAAGGGTCGTTATCGTCCAAAGGAGGGCGAAAAGCGAAACGTGGTCGCCGTAGAATGGAATATTGAAGCCGAAATTTAAGATGCTATCGTAAGACGAAAGGTCGTCGGCCCACATAAACGACTGCTGACGGAACTCTAAGGAAGCGGGGAAAAAGCGGTATAAGGCGAACCAAATCGGCAGTTGTGCCAACATCGGCAGACAGCCGCCTAACGGATTTACACCGTAAGAGCTGTTCAGTTTCATTTGCTCTACTTGCAGGCTTTGCGTATCGTCGCCAAACTTTTTCTTTAAGGCTTCTATTTTCGGTTTCAGTAAGCCCATGCGTATTT
>JBEEMU010000267.1:0-10678 GCA_041192485.1 Bacteroidota bacterium
GTGGGGCTGCGTTTGGAAAAATATGACTGGGTAGAGCAGTTTTTATACAAATACAACGAATTGTTGCCCGACGATTTTCGTGAAAACGCGCTAACTTACAATTTGGCGAAACTGCAATTTGCAAAAAAAAACTATACACAAGTAATTCAATTACTGCAAACCGTTGAGTATCAAGACATTTTTTATAGTTTAGATAGCCGCACAACCCTCCTAAAAACCTATTATACCCTCGATGAATACGAGGCTTTAGAGGCAAATATGGAGAGTTTCCGTATTTATTTACTCCGAAACAACGTTATTTCTAATTTTACAAAAAAACAATATCAAAACTTTATTCGCTGGTTGCGCAAAATTATACAAACACCTGCTACCAAAAAAGCCTACTCGATATTGCGCGAAAAAATAGAAGAAACCATCGTCATCGCCGATAAAAAATGGCTGTTGCAGCAAATAGAATAAGTTTTTTTTTGAAACTTTTTAGATGCAACCATTATGACTATTTAATCGTCTTTTGCTTGTGCGATTGCTCACTTAAGTACTTGTGTATAAATAAACACTATTTTACATCGTGCTAAACCCACGGTTTTAGGTGTTTATACTATCGTTTATTTTGCCGCAGACGCTTACACGTTCCTTAAAACACAAGGCAAGTAAAATAATGTTTACAATTTTAAAATACTACTCTTGGTCGGCGATGCCATCAATCACGGTTACGCTTGATTGTGCAATGACTTGCATATCTGGCTCGTCGCAGCAAAAGGCGAAGGCTTCGCGGCTAAAATCGTCGCTAACGGTAAACGGATTGCTTCTTATGGTTTCGCCATTCGGGCTTATTAACGACAATCGGTAATACCCGATTTGCGGCGAAAGACCTTGCTCCGAATGGGTGTAGAAACGGCCGTTTACAGAAAACTCTTTTTCTATTTGCAAATCGTTCGATAATTTATCAAATAAATAGGGTTTGCTACTGGCAGTCGCACTACTAATGGTACTACTAATTGCAAAAAAGGTGGATACAAAGGTGGTTATTAATTTCATTTCTTTTTGTGGATTTTGTTTTTAAAAACAACGTTTTGGGTGATTATATTCCAAAGACGTAATTTATATAAAAAAGTTGCTTTCGTTTATTTTTTTTGACAATTTTTTTCTATTTTAAATGACAACGTGCAAAAAAATAAGCTGTATTGCCGTACCTTTACGGAATAATCGCCAACGTCTTTTTCATCAATATCATTTTTCATACCTTTCGGGAAACCGAAAAACGTTACCTTTGAAAAAAATTACACCAAAAAATCATTTAGACGAAGCCTTAGCATGGATTTTTTATTCCTTCGTGTTTCTCGGCTTATTGTACTTTTTGCCATTCGACCATATTGGCTCACTGCCCTTGCGTCGTGTAAATATTTTGTCAGATTTATTCGTATCCAAATCGTTGAAAAAAGAAACCATCGAACCCGATTCTATGGCTATAAACGATTCGCTTACGGCACAAGTTCCCGCAAAATTTTTGCAAAAAGGGAAACTGAAAATGCCCAAAAATTTTGTTGGCATCGAGAGCTACGCCCCAATTGGTAAGGATTCGTCGGGCAATGCTTTGGCTCATTTTGCGCAAGCAATAGCCTTATTGAAGCAAAAAAAGCAAAAAAAGGTGCGCATTGCGTGGTTCGGCGATTCGTTTAGCGAAGGCGATGTCGTTTTGGGGGTATTGCGCGACTCGCTGCAACAAACTTACGGCGGTATGGGCGTTGGTTTCATGCCTATCACGGCGGCGGCGGCAAAAGTGCGCCCTACAATCGGACATTCTTTTGCCAACTGGCGCACTTACTCTATTTTAGACAAAACAAAATCGCCGATAAAAATCGGTATTACGGGCGAGGTTTGGTGTCCGCAAGGCTCCTCAACGGTAAGCTACAACACGGTTAGGTTTGATGGTGGGCAAGCCCGTTTGGAATCAGTAAAATATTGGTATAGCGATGCGAAATCGACGGCTAATGTTGCTGTTTCGCTCGATCACGCTGCCGCGCAACAAGGAAAACTATTGCCCGACAGCGGAAAACTGCATAATTTAGCGATTATGGCTGGCGGCGCGGATTATATCAACGCCGAATGGAAGGGAAATTTGCACCTGTATGGCGCATCATTAGAGGGCGATTATGGCATTTATTTGGATAATTTTTCGTTGCGCGGCAACCCCGGACGCAAGCTGCAAGTGATAAACGAAGGTTTATTAAAGCAATTTGCCGCTGCGCAAAATTACGATTTAGTGGTGCTGCAATTCGGCTTGAACGTAACGACTGCCGACACGCAGGGCTATGATTTTTATGAAAAAGAAATGGTGCCAACCGTGCAGTTTATGCAGCGATGTTTCCCAAAAGCCAGTTTTTTACTTTTAGGCGTAAGCGACCGAAGTACACACGATGAAAACGGCAATTTGATTTCTTTTCCTACTATCCATAAAATGACCGAAGTGCAAGCGCGAATTGCGCAAACTTGCGGCATTGCCTTTTGGGACACGCGAAAAGCGATGGGCGGCGCAGGCAGCATGGTTGTTTGGCAAAAAAATGGACACGCTAACTCCGATTACACGCATTTAACTTGGGCAGGTGGCAAAAAAATGGCGAAATTATTATTTCAAGCCTTACAAGTTGAATTAGAGAATTAAACAGGCAAAAAAACAGGCAAAAAAACAGGCAAAAAAAAACAGGGCGGTGCGAGAATAAACCGCACACACCCTGCCATAACCCCAAAAAAAGCTAATTCGAAGAATTAGCTAACTAAGCCCTATGGAATTGCCGTAACACCCCTGTCAAGCAATTCCGTATTTAAGACGTGAGATAATATCATAGGTCACAACCTTTTTATATTTTTTAAAATAAAACTTAAAAAGATAACTTCGTTGAAGAACTATTCCCATTCGGGCGATAGATTAAAACATATAAGCAGCTATTTTTAATCACATAAGAAACACATAAAAGTTTTTTGAACCACATAAGAAATAAATAGTAGCTACATTCCTTGCTTCAATAGCCATTTATTCGGGCGCAAGCCGCACTATCAAACCCTCTAATTCGTCGGTTAGCTGCATTTGGCAACCCAAACGGCTATTGCTTTTTACATGAAACGCTTGGTCGAGCATCGCTTCTTCGTCGTCATTTCTTGTCAAAACCGCATGATTGCTTTCTATATAAACTTGGCAACTTGCACATAAAGCCATACCGCCGCAAGTGCCTTCAACGGGCAAATCAGCAGCTTTGCAAAGCTCCATGAGGTTAAGTCCCATATCCGTAGGAGCGTCCACTTCATGCAACACGCCCTCTCTATCAATAATATGTATAAACAATTTTTAAATATGTATTTTTAAATGTGTATTTTTAAATGTGTATTTTTAAATTTATGGTTTAAATATAAAGCAAGTCGTTGAAAAAATGTGGCGGAATTTGCGGCATAGCCAAATCGCCAATTTTGTAAAGTGCTGGACGCTCTGCCCAATCAATATGCCGTATATAAATATGTAATGCTTTGAAAATTTCGGAGTCGGGCATCAGTTCCCCTGCCAAAATCAAGGGCGTGTGCTTTGTATTTAAATTTAATTGTTGGTAAACTAATAAAACAAAATATAGAAAATCTTTTGTTGTTTGATACGAATATTTATTTAATAAAAATAGCTGCTCGCCGTCGGCAGCGCAAATAGTCAAACTTCCTGCGCGTATATATACATACACACATGTATGCTGCTTGCGAAGGGCGGTTTGACGGGCTGCTTCCAAAATGGCAGCGTGAGCGTGTTGCAACTTTACCTGTGGGAAACAGGTGCTTACCGCAAATAAAAGCGGTTGTGGCAACGCATAAATCAATTGATTGGCATAAGGCGTATAGGCTTCGTGCTTCGTAACTTGGTCTAATAAATCCTCGCCCAAATTGCGGCTCAAATAAAGGCGCGTTTCCCAAGGCTCGAACCACTCGGTAGGCACTAAAACCGTTTGAGGCGAAGTAATAGCGACGATTGTTTTTGCAAAATTGCTCTGCAAAACCGTGTCTTGCCGCACTAATGATTGCAATCTTTTGTGCAATTGTGGTAAAACAACGTGCGTTTCCCAAGGATGCGCCTCCCAAACTAATACATGATTGAGTTCGTCAGTTACCATATATGCCGCCCCGTCCTGCCCAATGGTAAGGCGGAGCGTGTATCCGTCGGTATGATACGGATTATACTGCGGTTCGTGTATGTGTAGCTGTAACATCGAAATTTTAAGATTGCTTGGGGCAAATATACGATGTGTTTTTTATATATGTGCTTTTTTTTTAAAAAATAGTCCTATTCACAACGAAATAGGCTTTTTTTTGTTGTACTACTAAGTAGTAGCACATAAATACTTGCTACATTAAAGCCTGTTAAATAAGGCGTTCTGGACGAATTATCTCGGTGTTTATTTTGGCTTTGCCTAATCTCCGATTTGCGACAGGCGCTTTCTAAAAAATCAGAAATAATGGCAGAAAATGTTATATTGGTGCGCAACTTGCGCAAAAGTTATGTCATGGGTGATCAAACTATCCACGCCTTACAATCCATCTCCATCGAAATCCAGCGCAATGAATATGTTGCCTTGATGGGGCCGTCGGGTTCGGGCAAAAGCACACTTATGAACTTATTGGGTTGCTTAGATTCGCCTACTTCGGGCGAATATGTTTTAAACAACCAAGTCGTTAGCACGATGACCGACGGCGAATTGGCGGCTGTGCGCAACAAAGAGATTGGTTTTGTGTTTCAAACCTTTAATTTATTGCCCCGAATGTCGTCGCTCGAAAACGTGGCATTGCCATTGGTTTATGCGGGTTTGCCGCAAAAAATAAGGCTCGAAAAAGCGCAATACGCGCTGGCTCTTGTGGGCTTGGGCGATAGGGTGCATCACAAACCAAATGAGCTTTCGGGCGGCCAACGCCAACGGGTGGCCATCGCACGAGCCTTAGTAAACGACCCCGCTATTATATTGGCCGACGAGCCAACGGGCAATTTAGACACCAAAACATCTATCGAAATTATGGGCATTTTCGAAGAGATACACGCCGCAGGCAATACCGTTATCTTGGTGACGCACGAACCCGATATTGCCCAACACGCGCATCGCATCATTCGAGTACGCGACGGTTTAGTGGAAATGGACTACTTGAACCCGAATATTATTTCGGTTGCTAAACGCAATAGTTAAGTACTATCCTAAGCCACACGAAGCGAATTGTCGCCTAAAAAGATAACGCTCCTATTTGCCCTGTACAACTCGACAAAATCGAGCTAAATCAGCGGCATTAAGCGGATTGTCGCTGGTATAAAGGTCGCTATACAATACCTTTCCCGTGTTTACGTCAAGCACAAAAATATGCTTATTTAGCGAGCGCGAAATCAATAAGATGGCGGTTTTGGGAGCGGGTTTTACCATTGCCGCTTTCAAGGCTTCAAAATCGGCTATCATTTTCGAAGGGTAGGTGTATTGTTTTGTAAACGCATCTTTAGCCGTTTTATCCAAATACATTTGCGGCACTAATAGTGTCATACTTTTCAAACCAACCGCTCGACGATTGTAAATACCAACAAATGCGTCGAGTGTTCCGTTTTTGCCTTTCAGTACTTTTTTATCTTTTGCGGTACGAAAAGCATCTTGCAAACTTCCCAATACAACGGGTAGTCGAAAAGCCACATCAACTAGGTTTTTTTCATTTCCAAAATGATCCACAGGAACATAAGCCACAACGTCATTATAAGTATATAATGTCCACGTTTTTCTTCCGCCGTTCACCATTGCAATAAAATAATGTTTTGCCATGATGCCGTTTGCCGCCTTTACCGACACTTCTAAGGGGATAAGAAAGGAGCGTGTGCGGTCAGTCGCTTTTTTTAAGGCGGCGGCGGGCGACAATATTTCCACTTTCGTTAATTTCCATTGCGCAGCACTTTGGCGCAAGGCGCGATTATAGCTACTATCGGCTTGTTCTACCAAGACCAAGGTGTTTTTTGTAAAACTCTCCACTGCTGGACTATTATAATCTAAGTTGACAAATTGTGCGGATACACTATTAATACCAATGCCGAAGCCGAGTATCACATAAATAATGGCAAGTAATTTTTTCAATGTGTATTTTTATGATTAGTGAAAAGAAGGAATACCTTATAAATAGTTATCAATCAACTATTTACAGTATACTGTAAATAGTTTTATGCAAAAACAAAACTCTAAACGATTACAAACAAAAATAATAAAAATACTTTTTTATAATGATTACAATGAACGTGTAGGTGGTGCCGAACGTTTTTTAAATGATGCGGTTTTACAACTTCTTTCACAGCAAGAAGTATCAATTAAATCCTGCGTTTTTGACACAAAAGAAGAGTCTGCCGCCAACAATATTTCCTTATTGACTCGTGCTACCTGCTTTATACAAAAAAATCAGACTAAATCCTACTGTAATTAGCTGGTTTGAAGAGCAAATTGCTCTATTCCGCCCTGATATTCTGCATATCAATACAAATAATAGGTATTCAAATAGTATAAATCATGTATTGTGTAACACTGCTGTTCCTGTAGTTTATTCAATTCATGATTATTACACCTACAATCGTTTTAGTAATTTTTATTTTCTTGAACGATATTTAGCCTGCACATTTATCACTACATCTGATGATATTTATCAAAAAATGATGCGAGAGCAGAAAACAATTTATTTACTCAATAATACTTTAAATTTAAGGCGTTGGACATTCAAATCTTTTGATTTTAAACATAGATGCCTAACCGATTTACTATTTGTTGGACGCTTGGAGGAGAGCAAAGGCGCGTTGCTTTTAATAGACATGATGCGCATTTTGGTTAAAACCCAACCTACTATTCATTTAGCAATAATTGGTACGGGTAGCCTATCTAGCACACTTGTAAAAAGAGTACAAGATTATCAATTAAGTTCTAATATTTCATTATTGGGTTATCAAAACGATGATTGTATTTAAACCTATTATCACGCCGCCAAATTATTAATTTTCCCATCTATTCACAACGAAGCATTAGGGTATGTAGGGTTAGAGGCGCAAGCGTCGGGGCTACCTGTTTTGGCCTTTGATGTTGAAGGGGTGAGAACTTGGTGCAACAATACGGAAACAGGTTTTTTAGTTGCTGAAAAGACAAGCTCTGCATTAGCTAAAAAGGTTGTTTCATTACTAAACGACGAAGCAACGCTGAACCGAGTAAGCACAAACGCCTACAACATGCTTAATCAAAATCTTCCGAACGACAGCAATTCTACATTATTAACTATTTATAAAAACACGCTGCAATGTTCAATCAAAAACTAGTACACTTTTATACAAAAGTTTTGAGTTTTCTCAAGCTGAAATTTTCAAAAATTACACCATATCGACAAATTAGAGGGAGAGCGGGTACTCGTTCTTTCGCCACATCCCGACGACGATGTATTCGGTTGCGGCGGCACAATGCTCCTACACAAAGAAGCAAATCATGAAGTTCGTATAGTGTATATGACTCACGGGCTCTTTATCTGTTAGTGACACCGTTTGCGATGCTTTAAAGCAGATAATTGATGATTTCAAACCCAATATTATTTATTTGCCCTTTTTTTTAGATCAGCACGCCGACCATATTACTACCAATTATATTCTACAAAAAGTATGCCCTTTGTATAATATAACTATTTATGGGTATGAAATCTGGACTCCGCTTATACCGAATCGTTTGGTAGATATCTCGTCAGTGATTGAAATAAAAAAACAGGCAATTGACAAACATTTTAGTCAATTGCAAGAGTTAGCATATCATAAAGCAATTATAGGGTTGAACCAATATAGAGGTTGTATGTATGCTAAAAAACGAATGGATTACGCCGAAGCATTTTTATGCCTCGATGCTAAAACTTATTTTGAGCTACTTACCAAATAAATTATTAAGTAAAGAAGAAAAAATAAGTAGTTAGCTGTTGTCATTCCTTTACAGCCAACTACTTAATAATTTGATTGCTTTTTGTAAAAAAAGCGTGATATTTTTATCTAAATGCTTTACGCCCCATGAAAATAGCGGCATCGCCAAGTTCTTGTTCGATGCGTAAAAGCTGGTTGTATTTTGCCATACGGTCAGAGCGTGAAGCGGAGCCTGTTTTTATCTGTCCGCAATTCATGGCGACGGCGAGGTCGGCGATTGTCGAGTCTTCTGTTTCGCCCGAACGGTGACTCATCACGCTGGTATAAGCATTTCGGGTGGCCAGCTGCACGGCATTAATCGTTTCGGTGAGCGTGCCGATTTGGTTTACTTTTATCAAAATAGAATTAGCGATTCCTTCATCGATGCCGCGTTGTAAACGGGTGACGTTAGTTACGAAAAGGTCATCGCCTACCAATTGCGTTTTATCGCTCAACCGAGTTGTAAGCGATTTCCAGCCCTTCCAGTCGTCTTCCCATAAACCGTCTTCAATACTGATAATCGGGTATTTGCGCACCCATTCTGCCCAGTAATCCACCATTTCATTGGAAGTGAGACGGTTGCCCGACGATTTTTTGAAATGATAGACCCCCAAGTCAGTATCGTAAAATTCGGAAGCTGCGGCATCTAAGGCGATAGAAATGTCTTCGCCTGGCCGGTAGCCCGCTTTTTCGATGGCTTCTTCGTTCGACTTGATATTTGGCGCAAAGCCGCCCTCGTCGCCGACGTTCGTCGCATATCCTTTTTTCTTCAGAACGGCTTTTAAATGGTGAAACACTTCGGTTCCCATACGCAAAGCCTCGCTGAATTGCGCTGCGCCTGTTGGCACAATCATAAACTCTTGAAAATCAATGCTATTGTCGGCATGAGAGCCGCCGTTTAAAATGTTCATCAACGGCACGGGCAATACATTTGCGTTCACGCCGCCTAAATAGCGGTATAGCGGCATACGACTTTCCAAGGCGGCGGCTTTTGCGCAAGCTAACGAAACGGCAAGCATCGCATTTGCGCCGAGTTTGCTTTTGTTAGGCGTTCCATCGAGTTCTATCATAATATTGTCGATGTCTATTTGACGGCGAACGTCGGTTCCGAGCAGTGCTTCGGCAATCGTGTCTTCCACATTTGCGCAAGCCTGCAAAACGCCTTTTCCTAAGTAGCGCGACGGGTCGTTATCGCGTAGTTCTACGGCTTCGTGTATGCCCGTACTGGCTCCGGAAGGCACGGCAGCGCGACCTAATGCGCCGCCGTCAGTCATAACATCTACCTCGATGGTAGGATTGCCGCGCGAGTCTAATATTTCGCGGGCGATAATGTCCATGATAATCATAAAAAAAAGGCTGTAAAAATTGGTAAGCCGCAAAGGTACGGCGTTTTTCATTAGAAATAGACACTTTGTATTCGGTTTCTTGCAAAAGAAGGCGAAAATCATGCCGTTTTAAAAACCCAACAAGGAAAGTGATTAGCCTTTTTATGCAGCATTTTATGATGTTTTGCCGCAGGATTAAGGCTAAGAAAAAAACAAGAAAAATATTAATCACAAGCCTGTAAACGCCCATTTGCAAGGAGGAAAACGCCAAATTTGCTACTCACATTGCTATACACATAAACAGGTTCGGAGAAGGGTGAATTGTTAGAGTCTTGTTGTTTTTGAATAGATTTTAGGTATAAATAACGATCTTTTGTAAGGTGTGAAATGCGAATAAAACGTTTTTCGACTTTTGAAGGCGAACCATTTTCATACCGAATATTACGCCCCATATCCGAACTTAAAATATTAAAATTGACATATTGTCCATTGATAGTTTGGTCGGAAAGCAAGAGCGACCCTTGATTGCCTCTTGCTGTCTGCTCTAAAATAGTAGATGGCGAAGATATGCTGGCTGGGCGCAAATAATTATTTAAAATATCAAAATGTCCGTCGAAACCAAAATCAACGGAATCTTGGGTATAAGCATTTATTTCATAATAGTCTTCGGTGGCGGCATTGTCAGTAAAACTAATAGCTACGCCGCTAACAGGTTGCTTGCCGCTAAGGGGGCCGCCAAATGAAGCTACGCCTAAGCTGTCGTGAAAAACCGTTGTAAAAGTAGGCATATCGGGAGGCATCACTTGCTCGGCGCTAACAGCCTCGAAATACCGCATTTTTACCGAAATTGTATAGGTTTTACCTGCTTTTGGTGCAAAGTTGACGGCTTTATACGGCACAAATTCTGCGCTGTAGTAACGCAGGTCGGTGCTTACATTTTTTAAACGCTGTAGTTTTACCCCGTTTTCAAAAATTTCTACGACTGCTTTCGTTGTGTCGGGCAACGACCAAGTATTGCTCAGTGTGCTAATAGCTTGACTGACCTGCACGACTGCTTGCTCGGTCGTATCGTTCATTAAGAACGCATTTACCACCAATGTTTTTTCCACATCGGGCAAATTCACATCGTATTTGCTGATGCAAGATGTGGCAAAAAAGGCTGTAAAAAGCAGCATAAAAGCGTAAAAAAAGGCTTTTTTCATAAGGGAAGTAACGATGTTTTAAAACCAGCTTCTACCAGCAAATTTGGTGATAAAAGGCCACGGAATACTTGCCAAAATAACAAGAATAGACAGCGAAAACCAAATCAACCCTTTACGGAATTTGGCGGCATCCTCGTCAGCTTTTTTACTAAGTGTGCGCCCTACCTGCGCAAAAATGCCGCCCAACAACATTC
>JBEEMU010000268.1:0-3225 GCA_041192485.1 Bacteroidota bacterium
GTGTAAGGGCTGTTTTGTCCGCCTGCGATAACTGGATACTCGCCTGCCGTAATATTATCTTTTGTGATGCTTTGCCCTTTATCCAAAAATGCGATTGCTTTGAGTGTTTTATTGTGATAAATACCGCCTTCTATTTTATACGCTTGATGTAGGTAATAAAACGGGTCAAATCGTCCGCCGCTTACCATTTCGCTACAAATAAAAAACGTCGTTTGCTTTTTGGCGGTTTCGGGTAGCGTAATACCAAGCGCAGATAAGAGGTAGGCATCTATGCTACCGAGCATCTCTGCGGCTTCAGCTTCTTTTGCTTTTTTGGCGGCGTAGGCGGCTTCCATTTTTTCTACGATGTGCTGCTGCGTGGCGAGCGGTGGGAGCGGGATTTGTATTTGTTTTAATTCCTCTGCCGTAATTGCAGGATAATTTCCGCCACTACTACGTTGCTCCATTTGTTGTAATATAAAATTTTGGCGCAACATTAAATAAAGAAATGGCTTTAAAATATCCCCTCTTTTTAAATGCCGTAATACCGCAAAACCTGTTGAGGCAACTTGTATTTTATCTTCTTTTAATAGCGCAATTGCGCCTCTGTTTGGGCGTGTAGTAGAAACTAAAATATCATCGTTTCTAACAATCATTTTAGCGCGGCTTGGTGCATTTTCTTTTAAAATCAAATTAATATTTTTAATTTCGCCGCTTGGTATATCTAATTCGCTAATTTCAATATACGGAAAATGGGTGTTAAAATAAGCCTTACCGTCCCACGTTTCAGATGAAATTAGAATTAAATCACCTAATTTAGTAGAACCATACTTTTTTATTTTTTCTACATTATCGCGATATTTAGAATCGTAAAAAAGTGGGTCCCAACGTCCTTCTAATTCCCCCTTCATACACAAAAACAGTTTATTGTTTTCGCGGACAGCCGTAGAAGGGGTTAGCAAAAATTTGCTTTACGGTCGCCGCTTTCTATGCGGTGTATAAAGTGCGTGAGTGCTACGGTAATTTCGGGCAAGTCGTTTTGTAGTATGGTTTTGCCTATGGCATCGTATCCGATATACTCGGCTATAGCCATCAGTATTGGGTAGTTCGTTTGTGCGGCTGTTATTTGTGTTTGGTAGGCTTCGGCTACGTCTTCTTTGAGTTTGTCGCAGGCTTCGGCGAATGTGGCATTTATGGTTTCGCGCTTGGCTTGGCTTTCGCCAGTTTTTATCTTCAAGAGCGGCTTTAAGGCTTCACGGCGCGTGGTTTCTAAGGCTTTATATTGCTTTTCTAAATCTTTTTCTGCGGCGATTTTCGCTTTCAGGTCGGTTTGCGTATTTAGCATTTTAGCGGTTTCCTTTTCGGTATGTTTTTTCAGTACGAGTACACTGCTTTTTACCCCCGCGCCAGTATGCGTAAAGGTCGTTTGCGGCAGCGAGATAATAGAAACAATCCGAAATTTGCGCGCAATACTATCGCGCACATATTGCATACTGCTATTCGTCAGAATACCATCGGGGATAACAACGGCAAGGTAGCCGCCTACTTTCAAAAAGTTGTGGCATTGCTCTATAAACAGGACTTCGGTAGATTGGTTTTCGCGCCCTGTAACCAAGTGTTTACCTTTTGCAGCGGCATCTATCCAGTTCACTTCTTTGAGTGCAAAGCCGTAGTAAGTGCGGTTTGTAGCACTATCTACTTGCATATACGCTTTTTCGGACTGTTTTACAATAGAGCCAAAAGGCGGATTAGTGACAATAAAATCAAAAGAATCGGGTGCAAATCCTTGATTTTTGGTTTGTTCTCTAATATGATATATTGGGTGCAAGCCGTCAAACGCCACCACATTTGTATGTCCGTCGTCATGAATAATCATATTCATTTTGGCTACGCGGGCAATAGATTCATTTATTTCTATACCAAAAAGGCGTTTTTCTGCAAAATCGTGCCAATGTGTAAAATGCTGTACGGCTTCTTTCGGGTCGTTTTTATCGTATCGTTGGTCGGCTTGCGCACGTACTTTATCTAAGGCATAGAGCAAAAAGCCACCGCTACCGCAAGAGGTATCTAACACACGGCTTTCGGCAGTCATCGGCAGTGCGTCTATCATCATTTTCACTACGCCGCGCGGCGTGAAATACTGCCCAAACTCACCTCTGAAATAGGTACCTAAAAAAGTTTCAAACGCTTTGCCTTTGCTATCTAAATCGGTATCCGTTAGGTTTATTTTTTGCAAATAGCGTACAATTGTCAAAAAGCGTTCGGCGGTCAGGTCAATCGGTTTATTAAATACTTCGGGGTCTTTTTCTTTTCCTTTATTATACAACTCCTCTATGCGCCGTTTGAGGTCATTGGGCGTTTCGTTTTTATAGACTTGAAATTTGTAAGGCTCTCCTTTAAAGGTGTTTTTCTCGTCCCATATTTTACAAAAAATTAGTTTATCTAATTCATCGAAGGCTTGCGAAGGGTTGAGTTCGCCGCCAGCCCAAAGTGCATCGTGCGACTGCTTGAAAATGCGAATAAGGTCGCTTTCCGTAATCGTTTCCAAATCGCTAAAAACGGTATCTTTTTTTGTGGTATAGGTAGGTTTTGGTTCGCTAACCCCCAACACATTCGTTTTAGGTATCAGCATTCCCCCTTTTACAAACTTGAAAGGTGGTGTTTCGTCAAAGCCAAAATGCGGAATATCCGCCTCGTCTTCTTGTTTATTGGTGTCTTTATCAAAATGGTAATATTCGTTTTTATTACCTTTTGTTACCCAAATATACTTGGTAGTACCTGCGGAGAAGTAGCCATAAGAAAACGCTTGGTTTACCGCTTGCTTAAATTCGGCTTCGCTTGCGTCCTCTTTTTTACATTCTACGATAATAAACGGCTTGGTTTTTTCGGCATCACTATACACTATCATATCAGCACGTTTTGAGATGCTGCCTTGTGTGAGGGTATGTTCTACAATGATATGCGAAACAGGATAGCCATACTCCATAACCAAACTACAAAACGCTATAGCGCGTACCTTTTCTTCGGGTTTGGTGTAATTTTGTTTTTTCGGCTCGGAAGTATAGTAGGTAATCACTTTTTCGTCATCATCAAACGAAACAACGCCTTTATTGATGCCTTCTGCGATTAGATTCATGGTAAAATAGCTTTTCTAGTTTGAAAAATAAAATTATAAGGAACTACTTATTTCTACGCTCCTATTAAATTGGCACTTAAATGTGCGCAAAGGTAAGCAAAAGGTGTATC
>JBEEMU010000269.1:0-5623 GCA_041192485.1 Bacteroidota bacterium
AAAAAATAAGCAGGACGCACAACCCTCCTTCCACAAAAGTCGCAACTTTCAGAAAAGAAAGTTGCGGCTTTTTGTATTTTCATCTAAAGTCTATTGTCAAATAGTCTATTGTCAAATAGTCTATTATCAAAAAGTCACAAACTATTCGGCATTTTATCTGCCAGACAGAGCTGACTATTTTTCAAATAATCGACTATTTGCGCTTCGAAAGGCCGTAAATCAGTGGCTTCCGCAATGCTTATTTTACGCGGCGAAAGGTGCTTCAATTCGCCGTTTTTTATCGGCACCAAAACCTCTTCACCGCCGCGTGGCTTGTTAAACATCGTCATCATCGTTCCCGTTCCGAAAGCATAATCAAGCTCTTCCAAGTTGAAATTGCCCCAATTATAAATAAAATACAGCTGAATAGGCTTCACCTTACTGCTTCCGCTATCGAGCTTGCGGTCGATGTGAACGCTCAAAAAGCCATTCTCAAAACTCGCAAAGCCCCGGTATTCTTCATAATAACCCGTCGAATCCGAGCGTTTCATGTGAACGCGCCCGTCGGCGTGAATAACAAACGGATTTGCATAAATCGTCGTGCGCTCAATAGACAAGCGGTACGAATAATAGCAGCCCGACACCGACGGCGTATTAGCGGGTGCAAGCGGCAGCAAGCCAACATTTCTGAAAAGCTGCGAGTTTTCAATCCGCAAATTATAGTCATTATTGCCCATAAAAAAGTCGAGTAATTGCGGCTCTAAGCGCAAAAGGCGCGTCGTGTCTTCGTGCGACGATAGCGAGCGGTCTTTTGCCGATTGTTCGCCCAATAAAAACAACATTTGCTCTTCGTTTGCCACCCAATCGTTTATTTTTTTCAGCAAAACCGCGCCGCCGATTGGTTTCATATCGCGCAGACTAAACCCCGAATAAGTGCCGACCAACGTGTCGTCGGGCTGAAAAGTGGCTTCTAAATACTGATGCACACGGTAGCCGTCGCCGTCGGGCAGCGCGTCAATTTCGTCCGCAATCGTTCTGTTTTGATTGATGACCGACCAACGCCCAGTCAACGTATGGTCGATGATGCGCCCGTCGCTTGTGTCCATGCGGATTTTCAAATTGCCGTTTGGTATCCGTAAAAAAAACAACGTGGACACTCGCTGCTCGCGCACATGCACCAAATAGCCCACATATAAGCCCGCAAAATAGTGCAGCCAGTTCGCCTTCTGGTTTTTAGTTTGGTCGGCTTCCGCCAAATGCGAAACCTGCGACTTGACGCTATAGCTATCGTGAAGCGGCGTAATCTCTAAGTTTAATTTCTCGCAAGTGAGCTGAATCACGCGCTCCGCTTCATTGATGCGGAGCGTCGCGCTGTTTTGCGAGCGGCTGATAGCCGTAATCGGCATATCAATATCTTGCGCCCATTGTTTTTGGCGATAGCGGTTTCGCCGCAAATAATCGATGAGTACAGCAACCTTACAGGCGAGTTGCTCCCTCTCTGGTGTGATATTACGCTTCAATAGAAATAAGTAAGTGCCTACAGCAAAATAAACACGGTTATCATTACCCCAGAATGCCCTATTTTACAGGGTTTAAGCGGGCAATTATTTATATACTACTACTTCAACAGCCTGAAAACAGTCCGTTGAAAGTGTAAAGATAGGTAAATTTTTTATTTACAAAAATTTACACCGTGTAAAAATATTTTTATATTCAACGATACGCCTATTTTACAAACCTGTAAATTCAAGCATTTGCCCCGTTTTCCTGCCTCTTTTTTTTATAAAAATGTAATATTTTAATTTCACAATGTAATATTCTGATTTTTACGCCAAAAAGCGAATATATTTGTAGGGTAATTACAAAAAAAATCCCACTAACTAAATTTAAAACTTCAACCACAATTTTATGTACTCAAACAACTATCATCATCACCATCACGACAGCCATCATCATGGCACCCAAGAGCATCACTACTGCTCTATCTGTGGACAACCGCTCCACGAAACCATGCACTCTGCGGGGCATGAACGCATAGACCAAGCTGGCTTTTCTACCAGCCTTGTCTTATTTATGGGCTTAGTTTTGCTCGGTTTGTTAGTCTTTCGCACCAATGTTTTCACTCCACCAACATTCAACGAGGCTTCAACTGCGATTGAAACGCCGCAAAATGTAAAATAAATCTGATATTTTGGTATAAAATTTCGTACCTTTACTGTTTCTAAATGGTAAGCACCTGCGGCTACTTACTTATTTACGAAACGATAAAGAGTTTGCCCAAATTTATTATATTAAAAATATATTATTACATAAGTCATTGTACCTTAAACCTATAATGTTTTAAAAACTTATAAAGTTTTCAAAACATTATAGGTTTCGAGATTAGCCAAACGCTTTATAATTCCGCTTATTTATACCATTTGGCGGTAAAGTCACTCATGTTATAGGCGTATCATTTTATTTAGGAACGTGTAAATGATAACTTGGGCAGGTTTTGCGAAGGGCTTTGGCACGAAGCAAGGCAAATTTTGAGCTCAACGCAGCGCGTTGTACGAAATTTCAACCTAAAACCTAAGCGAACAGGGATATTATATCGAAATAATAATAATATCATAATTCGTTGATTATCAGCGCATAAAAAGCTATTCGTCAGAAAAAATTTTAATACCACTTCGGGTCAAAAGACCAGTAAAACTAACCAAGTTATCTTTTACTCATTCCTTAACAGGGTTCCATCTATCCATTATTTATACCCTACTACTTAACTGTTTCATTTTTCTTCTTTCCTTTATAAAAATGGCTGTATCTTTGCGCAAATTTTATTTAAAAACAACGTAAGGAATGAGAGAAAAATAAACGCTATTATAGATACCTCAAAACTCTGTATTTTAGAGGAGTTCAAAATAGCGATTATTTATACTCTACTACCTACTATTTGTTTTATCAAATCGGAAAGAATTAGCTAAAAATTGAAAAATAAATCTAAAAAGAAGATGCCTAACGAAACCCAAGCCGTGCGTTTGAAATTTCGCCGTAAACACAATGATGACGCAACGCTGCGTCAGCTTTATATCCAATTGCTCCGCCCGCGCATGGTCGAAGAAAAAATGCTTAACCTGTTGCGGCAAGGCAAAATAACCAAATGGTTTTCGGGTATCGGGCAAGAAGCCATCAGCGTAGGTGTTGCCGCAGCCTTGCAGCCCGACGAGTACATTTTCACGATGCACCGCAATTTGGGCGTTTTCACGACCCGCGACGTGCCGTTGCCGCGCCTTTTCGCCCAGTGGCAGGGCAAAATGGAGGGTTTCACCAAAGGGCGCGACCGCTCCTTTCACTTCGGCACAAAAGAGCATTTTATTGTCGGCATGATTTCGCATCTAGGGCCGCAACTTTCGTTGGCAAGCGGTGTGGCTTTAGCCCATAAATTAGATAATCATGGCAAAGTCTCGGTTGCCTTTACTGGCGAAGGCGGCACCAGCCAAGGCGAGTTTCACGAAGCCTTAAACACCGCAAGTGTCTGGAATTTGCCCGTTATTTTTGTGATAGAAAATAATGCGTGGGGCTTGAGTACGCCTACCTCCGAGCAGTATAATTGCGTGTCGCTCGCCGATAAAGGCGTAGGCTACGGCATCGAGGCAATAACCATCGATGGCAATAATATTTTGGAAGTGTATAACACCATTAAAAACCTGGCGGAAGAGTTGCGCGAAGCTCCACGCCCCGTTTTAATAGAGTGCAACACCTACCGTATGCGCGGACACGAGGAGGCATCGGGGCAAAAATATGTACCGAAAGCCGAGCTGGAAGAGTGGGCCGCCAAAGACCCTATTAGCAATTACGAACGGTTTTTAATTGCCGAAGGGCTTTTAGCAATAGAAGAGGTAGCGCATATTCGCGCCGAAATTACACAAGAAATTCTGGCAGCTTGGGCTACTACCGAAACCGCTACCGAGCCTACGGCGATTACAAATGACGAAATAACCGATGTATATGCACCCTTTGAGCAAGTAGTTGTAGCTGCCGCTGCTGATGCGCCGAAGACCGACCGCCGTTTTATAGATGCCGTAAGCAAAGGACTTCACGCAGCCATGAAAAAGCACCCGAAACTCGTTTTGATGGGGCAGGACATTGCCGAATATGGCGGCGCATTTAAAGTAACCGATGGCTTTGTAGCCGATTTTGGCAAAGAGCGCGTCCGCAATACACCACTTTGCGAAAGCGCGATTATCGGCTGTGGCATGGGCTTGAGCATTGCAGGGCATAAAGCCATGATTGAAATGCAATTTGCCGATTTTGTGACCTGCGGCTTCAACCAAATTATCAATAATTTAGCCAAAACACACTATCGCTGGGGCGAAAATGTGGACGTTGTTATCCGTATGCCTACGGGCGGCGGCGTGGCGGCAGGCCCCTTTCACTCGCAGTCGAATGAAGCGTGGTTTGCTCACACGCCCGGCTTGAAGGTCGTCTTTCCAGCAACGCCTTACGATGCCAAGGGCTTGCTTTTAGCTTCCTTCGAAGACCCGAACCCCATTATATTCTTCGAACATAAAGGCTTGTACCGAAGTATTAGCGAAGAAATACCCGACGAATATTACACCGTAGAAATAGGCAAAGCCCGAACCGCACGAAGCGGCCACGACCTAAGCATCATCACCTACGGAATGGGCGTTCACTGGGCGTTGAAAGCGGTTGAAGACTTGAAAATAGATGCCGAAATCGTGGATTTACGCACCTTATTGCCCCTAGATTATGAGGCGATTGAAACGGCTGTTAAAAAAACAAACAAAGTATTAGTGCTGCACGAAGACACGCTTTTTGGCGGCATCGGCGGCGAAATTTCGGCGTATATTTCCGAAAATATGTTCCAATATTTAGATGCCCCCGTCGTGCGTGTCGCAAGTTTGGACACGCCTATTCCGATGGCAAAATCGCTGGAAAACAACTTTTTACCACAAAAAAGATTAATAGAAAAACTAACCTGGCTGCATCTGTTTTAGCTCTTAGAGCTTAGGCGGCTGTGTCTTAAAGCATTCTTGAATCAGCGGCAGTTCATTGGCAGTTTCTTGCCAGCTGCTACCCGCCCAAAAGCGAATTTTTGTACCAAACTGCCCTTTGGCTTTAAGGTGAATAGTAACTATGTCAAAAATCAGAAAACCCGAATTTGCAATACGCTCAACACTCGAGTAAGTGTATCTAACGGTTTCGAAATAGTTGCTTACATAAACGTATTCGGCATCTACTTCTACCCGCATCAATCGCTGCACCGAAATTCGCCATAGAAAAAAGATGGAAAGCGGAATAGCAAGGGCAACTAAACGAAAGATATTGACAGGAATGGCTCCTGAATAATTGGCGGAATCGGCGGAAAATAAAAATACAAAAAACGGTAATAAAAGCCCCAGCCCCATTGCGGGTAAAATGTACTTTATTGCCAAAGTCATCGAGGAAGAAACGACGATTGTTTTCATCTAAAAATTGCTTTTAGTAAAATGTGAATTAAGTGGCGCGAAACGCTTTTGTGAAAAAGTGTGTAAAATATACGCAAAGGTACGGATAATATAAGAAACTGGTATTATTTTTTCGGTCTCTCGGCTCCTTACCTTGCGGTGAATACATAAAAAAGTAAACATTATTTGACAAT
>JBEEMU010000270.1:0-4543 GCA_041192485.1 Bacteroidota bacterium
TCAACTCTTTGTAAGGAGTTGAACGCTTTTTTTAGTACTGTGATGTGTCCAGAACAAGACTCGAACTTGCACGCCCTTACGAGCACTACCCCCTCAAAGTAGCATGTCTACCAATTTCACCACCTGGACGGTTTGTTGTGACGGCTCTTATTGTTAAAAGCGTCGCAAAGGTACGACTATTTTCATAATTTTCAATAATTTTATAAAAAAATATTTTTTTTTTGCTAACCACGCACCAAAAATATTGCGCTTCGCATCTGTATAGGGGTAGGGTGATTTTGTGGCCTGAATTTAATCAATCGCTCGAATGGGAATACCTTTATCAAAACAGACTTTTTTCAAAATAAAAAATCATGCAAATCTACCACATTCACCGTCAACATTTGCCTCCTTGACTACCTATCAAAATCGAATTGATAGGTGTGTAAGTTAAGGAAAAGGAAGCGAAATGTTAAGGAAAATTTAAAGCCAAAGAAGATAGGCATCGAAAAGGCGAAAAGCTACGATTAGTAAGTAAAAGCACTTGATTGTAGAAAATAATGTGTTGTTTTGATTACAATAGGGTCTATTTTAGGCGTTTTTTTATGTATTATAAAAAATGTTGAAAAATTGACGAAAAAAAATTGCGTAAAAACAATAAATTCTAAAAGTCTTATCTATCTTTGCGACATCAATTGAGATTGAAAGAAATTAATAGAATAATTAGGTGGAAATTAGTTGGTTTTTAAGGCATAAAACGCGCTTTTTTTTGCATAAAATCACCTTTTAAAAACGCCTTATTTCCTCTTCCTGTACTCTTTTAATCGTCGGTAATCTAAATTTATTTTTTCATTTTTCATCATCATCTCTACACAACCAGAAATTTAAAGCATGGCACAGAACAATGTAGCAGCTAAACCCGCAGCGCAGGCAGGCGGTTCGTCGAATTTATTTTCGTTCTTGGTAGTTCCAATCGCAGCGGTCGTTGCAGTAATCGTTTTCGTCTTTATCTTAGGCGCAAGCAGTAATTACGAAGGTGGAAATCCAGAAAATCACGCACTCAACCTATTGGGTGTTATTCACAAAGGCGGTATCATTGTACCAATTTTGATGACAACATTGCTTGTCGCAATTACCTTTATCATCGAGCGTTTTCTTACTATTCAACGCGCTAAAGGTGCAGGTAGCATGGACACTTTCGTGAAAAAGCTTAAGTTTTTGTTAGAAAGCGGTGATGTGAACACCGCTATCAGCGAATGTGACAAGCAAAAAGGCTCGTTAGGCAATGTTGTAAAAGAAGGCTTGTTGCGTTATAAAGCAATGGAAGTCGATGGCTCTTTAGACAAAGAAACTAAAGTGCAAAACATTCAAAAAACCTTGGAAGAAGCCGTAGGCTTAGAATTGCCAATGTTAGAGAAAAACTTAGTGTTCTTGGCAACTATCGCATCGGTAGCAACGCTCTTAGGTCTTTTCGGAACGGTACTCGGTATGATTAAAGCCTTCCAGGCACTCGCAACCGCAGGCTCGCCCGACGCAGCCGCACTCGCAACAGGTATCTCGGAGGCACTTATCAACACCGCACTTGGTATCGGTACGTCTGCCATTTCAATCATTGCGTACAACTACTTTACTACACAAATCGATAGCATGACTTACCGCATCGACGAGTCGAACTACAGTATTTCGCAAACTTTTGCTGCAAAACACTAAACGCGATTGTAAATCGTAAATCGTAAATCATTCAATCGTAATTTAGATATGCCAAAGCATAAAATAGCACGCAAAAGTACCCATATCGACATGACGGCGATGTGCGACGTAGCGTTCTTGTTGCTTACTTTCTTCATGCTTACCACGAAGTTTAAGCCCGAAGAAGTGGTACAAGTAGATACGCCAACATCGGTATCGGAAAAGATTGTGGAGAGTACGCACACGGCTATCATCACTGTTGATAAGGAGGGTAAAGCCTATTTCGATATGCTTGGTCGCAATGAACGTCAAGCCGCTTTAACGACCATGCAAGGTAAATACCAAATCGCCTTAAATAGCGACCAAGAAAAAGCCTTTTTAAATGGCTCGGCAATTGGTTGCCCGATGGCGGAACTACCGATGTGGTTAGACAAGAAAGCAGCTGAACGCAAAGGACAGCCCGGCATTCCGACCGATACAGCGAAAAACGAACTCCGCGACTGGCTCGCAGCAGGTTTGTATATCGACCCGAATTTGCCTTTCGTTATCAAAGCTGATAGCAAAACCGAATATCCGAAAATTAAACGCGTCATCGATATTTTGCAAGAAAGCAATATCAATAACTTCAGCCTAATTACAGGCATGGAAGCGATGCCGAAAATTGTACGGTAGTTTTTAGTAGAAATGCAGGTTATAAGATGTCGCATATTATATAATGTATTAATTATGTATTTGTGCCGATTATTTACCTATCACGCATTTTACGACTTTTTTTTAACAATCAAAAAAGACCAACATGGCAGAATTAGATACCTCCAGTAGTGGCGGTGGCAAAAAGCACGGTGGTACGAAGAGTAAAAAGGCTTCGACTCGTGTGGATCTCACCGCCATGGTGGATTTGGGCTTCTTGCTCATCACCTTTTTCATGTTTACTACGACTTTTAACAAGCCGAAGATCATGAAATTGAATATGCCTGACAAGGACATAAAAAATCCTGAAGACATAATGCCTGTAAAGGAATCGCTCACGATGACTTTTGTATTAGCAGGCCACGATACCTTGTATTATTGGAAAGGATTAGGAAATACTCCGGGCGACGTGAAACTCACGAATTACTCGCCCGATGGTATGCGTAAACTAATTTTGGAGCGTCAAGCGCAAATAAAATTAGCAGACCCGAAAGACGACCTTATCGTTCTGATAAAACCAATGGATAAATCGGTGTATAAAAATACCGTCGATTTCTTAGATGAAATGGCGATTACCGATACCAAAATATACGCATTGGCAGATATTTCTGATGTGGATAGAAAATTAATCAAAGACAACCTCGCGAAATAATCATGGACTTAAATAGCATTTTAAAGACCGATATTCTCGATATCATCTTCGAGAATCGGCAAAAGGCTTATGGTGCTTACGACCTTCGCAAAACGTACCCGAAAAATGTACGAAATGCGTTGATAGCAGGTGCAATATTCTTTACGGTTGGCATAAGTTTACCGCTTATTGCCAGAGCGATTGCTGGAAGTACGGTAAAGCAAGAGGTCGCGGAAGTGAATTTGAAAAAATTGAACACGCCGCCGCCGCCTGATGCGCCGCCGCCACCACCACCGCCACCGCCTCCGCCACCAAAAGAGCCGCCACCGCCACCAAAATCGACGGTTGAATTTAAGCCGCCTGTGGTAAAACCCGATGTGGAGGTTAAAAAAGACCCGCCAAAGGTAGAGGAATTTGAAAAGAAAGACTCGGGCTTAAAAGACCAAGAGGGCAAAAAGGAAGGCGCACGCCAAGTAGATAAACCTGCTGAAGGCAAGCCAGCTCCACCACCTGTAGTGGAAGTTCCAAAACCTGTTGAAGACAAAGTTTTCATTGCGGTAGAGAAAAAACCAGAGTTTCCGGGCGGTGAAAAAGCCCTTTTAATGTATTTGGCAGAACATATCAAATATCCATCTATGGCTCGTGAAAACGGCGTAGAAGGAAAGGTATTTATCCAGTTCGTTGTGGGAAAAGACGGTTCGGTAAACGACGTGAAAATCTTACGCGGTCTTGGCAGCGGTTGCGACGAAGAAGCGATGCGCGTTGTGCGCGAATTGCCTAAGTTTACACCTGGTATGCAAAACGGACAACCCGTAAAAGTGCAGTACAATTTGCCTGTATTTTTCAAATTGGAAAGCTAAACAGCAAATAAGAGGATTTCCTAATATTTGCAATATCGTAAAAAAAACGCCACATTACTAAGAAAACAAACCTGTTTTTTTAGTTTTTTGATGGTGAAAAAACGAGAGCGTCTCGGCTGCTACTAAAGCAGTCGAGGCGTTTTTTGTTCGGGAAAGCGTTAGTGATACAACAAAAAAACATCACTACTTTCGCTTGGAAAGTAGTGATGTTTTTTTGAATGAACCTATCCTGCGAGAGGTAAGTCTAACGAACTTTAACGCTGATGATTTTGTCGCCGACTTCGAGCATTTGCACGATATTTAAGCCTTTTGTGACTTTGCCGAAAATACTATAACGGCCGTCTAAATGAATGGTAGGCGCAGAGGTGATGAACCATTGTGTGCTTTCGGTGTTTTTGCCCGACGATGCCATTCCGAGCCAGCCAGCTTCGTCGTAGTGGTAGTTATAAGGCATTTCGGTGCGAATGGTGAAGTCTTGTGCGCCATTGCCATCGCCACGTGGACAACCGCCCTGCACAACAAAACCGGGTACAACGCGATGGAAAAATTTATTATTAAAGAAATCAGAACCTGCCAATTTAATAAAATTGCAAACCGAACCTGGGGCTTCTTGCGCAAAAAGCGCAATTTCGATAACTCCTTTAGAGGTTGTGATGGTAGCCGCAGTATGCTTTTCGGTAAGTGCCTGCCAGTC
>JBEEMU010000271.1:0-4982 GCA_041192485.1 Bacteroidota bacterium
TTCTTGAATGGTGGTAGAAAACACAAAGTCGCTGTACTTTCGCATCGGCAGCGCAGATTTGAGCAGGCGCGGAAATAGGTCGGCTCGCGTAATCTTCCCCGAATGGCAACAGTCGGTAAAAACCACTAATCGTTTGATTTTCAGGCTAATAGCTTGCAGTAAAAAGCGCAGTTCTTTGTCGCACAAGAGCGTGCCATTTGCCACAAGGCTATCGTAGCAAACGAAACCGCTTATATACGACTCGTGCCAAAGCGTTTTATCGGCTATTTCGAGTGCGCCGTGGCCGCTATAATAAAGCAGCACGGTGTCGTCGCTTTTTACGCGGCTTTGGAGGGCGGCGAACGCGGCAATGATGCCGCTTTTTGTGGCATTTTCATTGGTTAAAACCGCTATATTTTGCGCATTAACGGCAGGATATTGCAGCAAAAGACGGTGCATACTGTCGGTATCAACCAAGCAGCCGCTCAGTTGTGGCACATTGCCTTGATAGGTATTGATGCCGATGAGGAGGGCGTGAAGCATGGTAAAAAGGTTTATTTTTGGCGAATATCAAAAACGATTCGGGCGAAATAGTAAGCCCCGTTGAAGCCAAATTGAGTGACGCGGCGCGAGTAGTCGAAACGCCCGAAATTGTCGTTTACCGAATGGGCGTGGGCATCGGGATAGATGTCGAATAGGTTATTTGCGCCAAGCGAAACGGTACAAAACGGCGCAACTTGATAGCCGATAGTGAGGTCGGTAACAGTTTTCGGGGTGAAAACTTGGTCTAAGGTTTCTTTATTGCCTGTATAAACGTTGAGTGGATAATCGCTGCCGTTTTTAGCGGGGTCGATGCTTGGGTCGATATACGACACTTGCCCGAAGTAAACATTGCGCAACATCATCCACCATTTTTCATGCTTCCAATTGATGCTAAATGTTATTTTACTGTTCGGATTGACGACTTCTAAGCGGCTGCGGTCTTCTCTGTTGAAATAAATGCCCACTTTATTTTTTAGCAATTCGGTGGTTTTTACCGCGCCTACCACGTCGTTTTTATTGAAATTGCAAGCTAAAACAAACCGAAAATCGTTTTTGTGTATTTTTAAATGATACGATGCCACAATGTCTAAGCCATACGTTTTTGTGTCGACGGCATTGGTGAAAAAAGCGGCTTTTTGGGCGTTATTTTTAAGGAGTAAGCCCGCTAAAATGCTGTCTTGCGGCGTAGTATAATAAGTAAAACCACTCGCTGTTTTCGACTTCAAGCCTTCAAATTGCCCCGTTAAAATGATACGGTTTTTAATTTCAACTTGATAGCCGTCAATCGTCATTTCAAAATCGTCGTTTAGCTTGAAGGCTGCGCCCAAACTATAATTTATGGAGGTTTCTTCTTTGAGTGTTGGAATGCCTAAGGCTGCGGCTATCGGGCTATCGTTGCGAAAGGTGCCTACTTCAAAAGGTTGCCCCAGGCTATTAAATTGCGTGGAAGTCGTGTTGAAAAACTTTTGCTGTTGCGAAGGAGCGCGAAAGCCTGTGTTCGCCGCGCCGCGCACCATGACCTGTTTATTAAACTTATATTTCCCGACTAATTTATAGTTCTGTGTTTCGCCAAAATCGCTGTATTTTTCATAGCGCAAGGCAACGCCCAGCATGAGGTGTGGCGTAAAATCGGCTTCCATATCGGCATACACCGAAAGGTTTGAGCGAGTATTGCCGATATTATTTTCGGGGCGAAAACCAGGGAATACCTGTGCGCCGCCAGGCAATTTGAGTTTGTCGACAACGCTGTCTTGGCCATTTGCGCCCACATATTTTACCAAACCATAGTTTAAATACGACTTTTCCTCGCCATTCACTTGGTCGTATTTATCGGTTCTGTATTCTGCGCCGAGCGCAAAGTTTGCGCCGCTAAATATGCTTTCTGAATGGCGTGTAAACTCCAAATTCGTGGTGTTTTGGGTAAAAGTGAGTCCGCCTGCATCAAACTCTGTGGGCGATGCGCCTTGCAACGAAGCATTTAAAGAGTTGGTAACAAGGTAGTTAAGGCGGCTTGCGCCATATACCGAACTCAAATCGTAGTTCCAGTCTTTTAGTTTTCCGCGCAAACCTATTGCTCCCGAATAGTCTAAAATATTGGTATTTATATTGGGTAAAAAGCCATTCGGATAAATAGATTTTACATTTCTGCTTTCATTGGGCAGGCGATAAAAGCCTGCGGCATTGCCATTTTTTTGATTAAAAGTAGCAAAAGCATAAAGTTCTAGGGCATCGCTAAAAGGGTTGCAAAAATTGAGGATTGCGCCCACCGAACTCACCTGCGAGTTGCCGATGCGCATATTAAAATCTTTGCGGCTTAGGTTTTTTGCGACAAGCACCGAATCGTCATAGGCTTTCGCCGATAAATTGCCATTGTAAGCCGTTGCGTTATCTACGCCTTTGCCGCGATACGGCTTTGCGGGGTTGGCATAATCGGTTTCTTGTGTGGCACTCGAAAACTTATCGGTCGTCCATACTGGCCCTGTGTGTTGTTTCATGCGGTTGGTTGCGCCGCGCTGATTGTACTCTAAGCTTGCGTTTATAAAGCCTTTTTTACCTATTTTCAGGCCGTAGTTTAGGCTTCCCGTGTAGTTCAGCCCGTCGCCTGCTTTGGTTACGCCGCTCGAAACCACGGCGCTCAACCTGTTTACATCTTTTTTTAAAACGATATTGATAACGCCTGCAATGGCATCGGAGCCGTATTGTGCGGCTGCGCCGTCGCGCAAAATTTCAATGCGCTCGATGGCATGAGCGGGTATTGCGTTCATATCGGTGCCGACCGTTCCACGCCCAACCGTGCCGTTGATATTGACGAGGGCGGAGGTGTGTCGGCGTTTGCCGTTTATCAAAACAAGCACTTGGTCGGGGCCTAAGCCGCGCAGCGTGGCAGGGTCTATGTGGTCGGTTCCGTCCGAAATAGTTTGGCGATTTGATTGAAACGAAGGGGCGATATAATGCAGAATTTGGGAAATTTCAACCTGCCCAACTTCATTGGCAACCGAGCGAATAGGGATAATATCGACGGGTACGGCCGATTCGATACGTGTGCGCGAGGCGTTGCGCGAGCCGATGACGGTTACGCCCGTCATATCGAGTCCTTCGGTAAGCTCTACATCGATGAGCGTTTCGGTGCCGATAATTTTCGTGACCGCTTGATAGCCGATATAGGTGAAAATAAGGGCTTTCGCATCGGGCGGAACGCTTACCTGGTAATGCCCTGCTTCGTCGGCAATACTCGAAATATTGGTGCCTTCCACCAAGATAATGGCTTCGGGCAGGGGCAGCTTTTTGTCATCTTTGACGGTTCCAGAAATAGTACTTTGCGCCCAAGCATTGTTTTTAAGCAGAAAAACGCTAAAAACGATTAAAAAATTTGTAAAAAAAAACTTCATATTAGAGGGATTGTTGAGATTTAAATACCGTTAAGAAATGTCAAACAAAGGTAAACTAATTTTACATCTATTGTATTTCTTAAAAGGAATATTACAATAAATTGACGATTTGATTATTTTTGGAACAGGTGTATTCCCTTTTGAAATGCAGCTTTTTTATGTAAATAGATTAGTTATTCATGTTGCGCAGGCGGCCGCAGATAAGTGGCATCGCCACGAACGATATTGTAGCATATTGGGCTAAAACCCAATGCTTGTTGGTTTTATTTTGTAAAATATTTCGTCAGATAAAAAACAGGAATTCCAAACAGAATAAGCCCTAAACCGTAGCCCGCAAATTCAGCATTTTCATAAAGCATGCTGCAACATACGGCGCTTGTAAGCAATACATATAAAGCGGGAATGAGCGGGTAGCCGAAGGTGCGGTAAGGGCGGTCGGCATCGGGCAGGCGGAAGCGCAAAACAAAAACGCCTGCAACGGTTAGGATATAAAACAGCAAAACAGAAAACATAATATAATTTAATAAGTTGCCATAACTGCCGCTTAATGCCAACAAGCTCGCCCAAGAAGCCTGCATGATGAGCGCGGTTTGCGGTACGCCGTTTTTATTGAGCATGGCGGCTTGTGGTAAAAACAACTTATCTTTTGCCATCGCATAATACACGCGCCCCGCCGTAAAAATACAGCCATTCAAACAGCCAAAAGTAGAAACCATAATCATAGCAGCCATCAACCACTTGCCCCAGTTGCCCACAATAACTTGCATCAATGCCGTTGCTACGCGGTCATTATCGGCATGGGCGATAGCTTCGGTTGGCAAAACGCTGAGATACGAAATATTTGCCAACAGGTATAAACCCGTCACCGTTCCCGTTCCGAAAACAAGCGAAAGCGGCAAATCGCGTTTCGGATTGTTTATTTCGCCCGCCGTGAAGGTGATATTATTCCACGAATCGGACGAGAAAAGTGAGCCTGTCATGGCTGCGCCAAACAAGGTGAGCAGCCCCAGCCACGGCGTATTGTCGGGAAGCGCGGGTATCGCCCAGTTTGCCTGCCACACTTCGGGGTGCATGATGCCAAAAATAATGCCTATCAATATCAAGCCAAGTAGCGAAATGACTTTAATTGTGGTTAAAATATTTTGTAAAATAGCACCCGTTTTTACTTCTCTAAAATTATAAATAGTTAGAACCCAGATAATTACAACACCCAAAAGCTGCTGCGTACTGATATTGAATTTTCCGATTTCTAAGAGGTAGTTTTTATCGCTAATCGCATCGAAAAACACGCCCGAATATTTGGCGAAAGCCACCGCTACCGCCGCAATAGTACCCGTTTGAATAACGGTAAACAGCGACCAGCCGTATAAAAATGCGATTAATTTGCCGTAAATTTCTTTTAAATAGACATACTGCCCGCCTGCCGCAGGATACATTGCGGCCAATTCGCCATAGCTGAGCGCACCGAAAACGGTAATAATTGCCGCTGCTGCCCACGCCATAAGCAATAGAAAAGGCGAGTGTACTTGGCGAACAATGTCGGCAGAAACAATAAAAATACCGCTACCAATC
>JBEEMU010000272.1:0-4265 GCA_041192485.1 Bacteroidota bacterium
CGATTGCAAAATCCGCATTGCAGAGGATAGCCGCGAAGAAGTTTTTCAAGTCAATTTAGCCAATATTCGCTTTCAGCAAGGGCAGTTTGCAGCCGTTCAGCAAGCCCTCGACGGTATAAAATACACCACAATTGCCTATCAACTCACGGCGCGGCGGCTTCAAATAAAAGTGTATTATACAACCGAAAACGACAATGCCTTAGAGTTGGCACTCAACGCTTATAAAAAGTTTTTATACGCCACCAAAAAAACAATTACCGAAAATTATAAAAACAATAATTTAGCCTTCGTGCGCACCGTCCGCCGTCTTTTCGAGTTGCGCGAGTTGCCAAAACGCAGCCGCAACAAAGGAATTGAGAAAATTTGCGGCGAAATCGCTTCCGAAAAACGAATAGCCGAACGCCCTTGGTTAGCCAAACAAGCGGAATTATTGCGCGGCTGAGTGTAGTGTATAAATGATATTGTACCGCAAACTCCTCGGAGGGTTCAGTTCTATAAGGGCTTAGGCAATAAGAAGACAAAACGCCCTCCAGCAAACATTGAGTGCTGAAGGGCGTTTTTTGCGTTCTTTATTTCGCTTGTTATTGCGGGTTTACTACTATTTTTTCGCTTCTTTCCCAAACTTGTCCTTTTACTTTTAGAAAATAAAATCCTGTGGGTAATTGCGAAATATTTATTTCTGTTTTAATCGCGCCATAAGCATCTTTAAGGCTCTGGCTGTTTATTAATTGGCCTAAAGAGTTGAAAAGAGCAAGGGAAACCGTTTCGGGCTTTGCCAGCGAAATGTCGATATTGAGATGGTCGGTAGCGGGATTAGGGTAAACCGTTAAACTATTTGACGGGGTGTTGTTGGAAGCAAGGCCTGTAATCCGAGAATAATAATAATTGCAGCTATCGCCGTTTATTATCATCGTGCCTTCGGGGTTCCAGCCCAAAGTTACATGAATAGTGTTATTATTCAGCGCGTCGTAGGTGTAGGTGTGTTTATACCAATTTGTCCAGGTTGTTCCGTTCCATAGTTGCCCTAAATGGCTTAGTTCATTATTGTTTGCATCGTAGGTGAAAATATCTCTGCCCGAATTTATCCAGATAGTTCCGGTGCCCGACCAAGTTTCGCCGAAATAAAGCGTCCAGTTTCCGTTAGTATCGTAGGTAGAAGTTGTTCGGTAATTATTGACCCACGCCCCACCAATCCAATTTTGTTTTAGGGAAGTGGCTTCTTTTCCTAAGGCATTGTAGGTATAGGTATAGCGCGTGTCGCTTACCCAGGCTGTTCCCGACCATAGTTTGAGTATATAAGAGAGCCGATGATTGCTGGCATCGTAGGTATAGGTTTGTTGGTCATAGTTTAGCCAAGCCGTGCCGCCCCATAGTTGCTCGGTCACGCCGATTAAATTTCCAGTTGCATCGTAAGTCCAGTTGTCGTGTCCCGAGTTTACCCAGTTTGTGCCGTTCCAGTCTTCGCCTATTGCGGTTGTTACACGCCCGTTAGTATCGTAAGTGTAAGTGCCTCTGTTGTAGTTTATCCACGCCGAGCTGTTCCAGTTTTTAATTAAATAGCCCGTTTCATGCCCATTCGCATCGTAAGTAAAGGTTGTATAAGCATGGTTTAGCCACATTGCTCCGTTGCGGATTAGGGCAAGGTCGGTGGCAGTATTTCCGTTTGCATCATAAGTAAATATATCTTTTGTGCTTAATCCCCAATAATGCGTGTAGTTAAAATGAAAATTACAACTATCCCCGTTTATTACCTTCGTGCCTGCCGTGTTCCAACCCCGCGTTACATGCACGGTATTGTTTCCAAAGACATCGTAAGCCCAAGTGTGTTGATACCAATTTGTCCAGATAGTTCCGTTCCAAAGCTGCCCTAGATGAGAAAGTTGCTGATTATTGGCATCATAGGTAAAAATGTCTTGCCCCGAATTTATCCAGTTAGTTCCAGTTCCTGTCCAAGTTTCGCCAAAGTAAAGCGTCCAGTTTCCGTTGGCATCGTAGGTAGAGGTTGTTCGGTAGTAATTATACCAATTCGTTCCGTTCCAGGCTTGCTCCACCGAACTGACTTCTTTTCCCATCGCGTTGTTTGTATAAAGACATCGGGTCGTATTGTCCCAGGTTGTTCCGTTCCAAAGTTGTATAGTATAGGTTGTCAAAAAACCATTCGCATCATAAGCCTCCGTCACGTGTTGCGAATTTACCCAAGCCGTTCCGCTCCAGTTTTGCGCAATATAATCGATAATACGCCCGTTTGCATCATAAACACGGAAGTCGTAGCCTGAATTTACCCAGCTTGTTCCGTTCCAAACCTGCCCCAACACATTAGTTGTATAGCCGTTTGCATTGATAGTATAAACTGCTTTTTGGTAATTTACCCAAGCGGTTCCGCTCCAATTTCGGATGAGCCAAAGGGTCAAATGTCCATTAGCATCGTAAGTGTAGGTTGAATTAGTGCTATTATACCACGTTGTTCCGTTCCATAGCTGCGTTAAATCGCTCGTTACATTTCCGTTGGCATCGGTAGTATATAAGTCTTTGGTATGCAACACCCAAGAAGTAGATAGCGTGTCCCAGCGATAACAAATTTTGGTGTCGTTGACGGATTTTGTTCCTAAGGCATAGCAAATACTGCTGTCTTGCCGATAAGCATTATTGTTTAAAACAGCATCTGGCATTGACGGAGTTCGTTTTAATAAATTAACACTTAGATTTTGGCTGTTCTGTTTTTTGGGTGAAGAAGCTGCAAGGGGAAAGCGCTGCATTTTTTCAGGCAAATTGGCGGGAGTTGTTGGGCTTACCGAGTAGTTCGTTTTGGTAAAGTGAGGCGAACCCACACGTTCTAACCCCCCAGTTTTGTTATGCAAATTTTGTTGATAATTGGGATAGTTAGGTTGCGCAAGTAAGATATTGCTAACTACAGCGATAAGAATTGTTAGTAAAATTCTCATTTTATTTATTTTATAATGTGAATGGTTGATTATTTTAATATGGCCTCAAAAATCGAGCCAGATAGCGATAGGAATGGAAAATGGTACGATTAGGCAAGCCAATAAGTCGCAAGATAAAACAAAAACTGCTACCGTAATGTATATTTGCTTAAATTTGCCGTTTCGCCAAAAAATGCCTACCTTTGCGGGGTAAAGTACCATAAAGACACGATTTAATCTTACCTAACACAAAATACTATGCAACATACTATACAGCCATTATTGTTTGATGTGCCAGAAAGTGCAGTTTCGGCACTAAAAGTATCAAAAAAACAAGTTTTTGATACCCGAAATAGCACTGCTAAGACAAAAAGTCGATATTCTAATATCAAAAAAATATTAGATACTGACCAAATTACTAATAATAATTGGATTGAAATAAATACCCAAAATGTAGCTGAAAGTGCCGCAGCTATTTATTTTATGGATTTATTTTCGGGAGCGGGCGGCATTTCTACAGGTGCAAAGTTAGCAGGTTTACAAAAGGCGGTTAGCGTGGAAATAGACAAAGATGCGTCTGCAACTATTCGTTTAAACTTTCCAGAAAGTGTGCATTTTCAAAAACCAATCCAAGAAATAACAGAAACTGAGTTTAAAGAGGCTGTAAATGGGCGAAAAATTAGCGTTATATTTGGCGGGCCACCCTGTCAAGGATTTTCGGTAGCAGGGCTACGCGACCCAAACGACCCACGCAATCAGCTATTTAAAGAGTATGTTAGAACAGTCAAAATCGTGCAACCCGATTTTGTAGTATTAGAAAACGTACCTGGTATTTTGACTATGGAAAAAGGGCGGGTTTATAGGGAAATTTTACAACAATTTGCAGATATTGGCTACCCAAATATGTCAGTTCGTATTCTCGAAGCCGCAACATTTGGCGTACCACAACTACGTACTCGTGCTATATTTATAGGTAATAAATTGGGTATAAAAAACCCTTATCCTATGGAAATTTTCAATAAAACAACCTATAATTCGATAGAAAGTGCCATCGATGATTTGAAATTAATACCCCGATTTGGCGCACCAAACCACGAATGGACGCAGCACTCGCCCGAGTTTGAGGCGCGTATTGCTCAAATACCCCCAGGAGGTTCGCTTTATGAAACATTCCGCGATGCTTTTAAACGACAACACTTAGGCGTTCCCTCAATGACCGTTAAAGAAAATCATGGCGGCTGTCATGTGCATTACGAACTAAATAGAGTTTTATCGGCGCGTGAAATGGCGCGATTGCAAACCTTTCCCGACGATTTTTTTTACGGGCAGTCACAAACGCGCCTA
>JBEEMU010000273.1:0-2967 GCA_041192485.1 Bacteroidota bacterium
AAAACGAGATTACGCCGCTAAATTTCGCGCAAGCGGCAAAAAAATAGTCGGCATCGGATTGAATTTTAACGAAAAAAACCGAAGTTTAGATGAGTGGATTGTGGTGGATTTGTAATGAAGCGGCATAAAAAACCGCTTACTCGCCGAAAGGGAGTAAGCGGTGTGGTAAGGAATAGGTAAAAGATAACTTGGTTAGTTTTCACTCGTCTTTTGACCCGAAGCAGCGTTAAATTTCTCGTACAACGCGCTGCGTTGAACTCAAAATTTGCCTTGCTTCGTACCAAAATCCTTCGCAAAACCTGCCCAAGTTATCATTTACACGTTCCTAATGAATGCTGTAAAATAGCTTCTTGCCTGTAAATAAATACCCGAAAGGAAATTAATAAACAAACGGACATCAATTAAATGTGGGCAAAAAAAATCGTATATTTTGAAGATAGCAAAGCACTATTGCTATAATCAGTACCGTAGCCATAATATCCAAAATTGCCTGGAGTAGTAGGAGCGCTAAGCAAGCTATTTATAGCCGCGTGAAGCCTTGCTTTCGTGATAGAATTATTAGATTGTGAGACTAAAATAGTGCCAACCATATCAAAATCGCCTGTAGCAGCGGTGGTTGAGCAAACATTCTCATCGCGTATACTTGCGCTTGGTCGCCATATCTGTACTCTCACATCGGGGTTAGTAGCACTTGGGTAAACAGACGTAATTCGGGATATAAAATCCGCTTCACTTAGTGATGTTGATCCGTAATTACTAAAAAATTTAATAGGTAAGCTATAGTTTAGTGGGTCTGCGGAATACCCAACTTTAAATTGTCTTAGGGTAGGAAAATACGTCTCTACACACAATTCAGTGCCATTTTTTGTCGTTCTGTCGCAGATGACAATAGCGACACCGCCGCCCGTTAGCCTATTATAGACAACACAAGACCACGGCGAATCACAGCCAATCGTGTACACCGTTACAGTCCATTTAACCGTGCGGTAGTTAAGTGCTTGGCTAAACCCATGTGTCCTTAAGGTCGTATTCATAGCAGAATACAAGACAGTACCTGTTAGGCTGTCGGTTGCTACAACATCGTAAGTGCTACCTACGTTGCTAAAATTAAGCACATTTTGTCGCTGACTGTGTATAATAGTCGATGTAGCCACCAGATTAAGCCCAGCGCAGTTCGGCACACAAGGCGTGCGCGGCGTTGCGCTTGTTGCGCTTGTTGCCGTATTATGCGTTTCCGCTACGGCTACTGCTACTGCGGTTTCTTTTTTGTCGATGCAGCCGCTAAACTGTGCCGCCGCTGCGCCCAAAAGCACTATATTAAAAATAACCGCAGCGCGGATAAAAACGAATTTTAGATTTTTTTGAAAAGTATTCATAATAGATTGATAAGTGTACTAATAGTTAAAAAATAAATGAAACATAAAATAGTTGAAAAATAAAAAAACCAATAATAATTTACAAACAAAAACCAAGCCATGGCTTTTAATAAAACACGCTTGTGGGCTGTGTTAAGCGCAATTCCACAAAAAGACCAAAAACAAGTGCAACGGTTTGTAAAAGGGGACAGCAAAGCTGAAAACAGCGAAATTGGCGTGTTATTATATACTTTATTTAGGTATATAAACGCACAAAAATGCCCTTCTCGCCCAAAATTATGGGCGAAAATAGCACACGAAGAGCCTTACAATGCTGTAAAACTGCGACGAACTTGTTCCGACTTATTGCACCGAGTTGAAAACTGGTTGATATTGCAACAATTAGACTCGCAAGTGTGGGAGCGTGAAAAATTGTTATGCAGTTACTTTACCAAGGAATCGAGTGCAAAGTTAGGCCTTTTTTATCAGAATGCAACTATTTTAGCTAAAAAAAAATATATTTACAGAAATGTGACTTACTATTATGAAGTTTTATTAGAAGACGAAATGAATTTAGCCCTTCAGTTGATGGTTGATACACCCATTTTTGACCTACAAACCGTAGATAACAACTTGACTGTCGCTTTTGTACTGGGTAAACTGAAAAATAGTGTATTTGCCTATTGGGGGACCTTGGCGGGTGGTAAAGCACTCGAAGATATTTTATTAAAAAGCATCATTCCGCATATACCCGACAACGAAGTACTCAAGGCAAATCCGTCTATTCAACTCTATTACCACCTGTATCTTCTTTTTGTAGAAAATAAGGTAGAGTATTTCGATGTTGTAAAAACAGAATTAAAGGCCATTACCTTTTTGCACCGCGACGAATTAAGTGATATTTACAGTATGTTAGAGAACTATATCAATATGGGCATTCAGCGCAAAATATTTACTTACAGTAACTTAACAGCATGGTATGTGCAAAGCGATAACCAAGCAGTATTTACAGATGACAAGGGTGTAATTGCATCAACCCGCCTGCAAGGCTGCATCAACGCACACCTTTTTACCGCGCAATACGACAAAGCCCTCTATTTTCTCAAAAAATACAAAAACAATATTGTAGAAGACGAGCGCGAGGATTTATACAACCTCAATCTTGGGCATATTTATTTTTACCAAAAAAAATACAAGCAAGCCCTGCGGCTCATCGCAACTATCAGCCCGAAACGACCGATTTCGTATTTATTAGCGCAGCGTATTTTGCTAAAAACGTATTTTTTGGAAAAAGAGCATGACGTGATAGAAACGGCACTCGATAATTTTCAGCATTATCTCTACACCACAAAACGCACGATTCCCGAACACAATCGGCTCGGCAATTTGTATTTTGTAAAAACCCTGCGACGCATCGAAAAAGCACAATCGCTCAACCGACCCGCTCGACAGCCGCTGATAAAAAAAATTCGTGAAGTGGTAGAAGGTCCTAATTTTGTGAGTGAACGCGTGTGGCTCGCCGAGCAACTAAGCGCGATTTTGTAAAAAAACGTGTAACAGTTTGGGTTGTTTGTCCTTTAAAACGCAGAGTCGTTTTTTTAAACGCAGAGTT
>JBEEMU010000274.1:0-4594 GCA_041192485.1 Bacteroidota bacterium
CAACAGCGGCTAATCTCTCGCCATGCAGCACAAGCAAATCGGCAACTAACTGATGTCCTTGGGAGCAATTCACGCATTGAACGCCTGTGAACTCCTCTAAATAGACTACTTTTTCTTGTGCAACAGGCACAGAGCTTGTCAAATATGATGTATCGCCTTCATATTTGGGTTTAAAATTAATTTCGGGGCCTATTTCTTTGCAACCTACGAATAGAAATGCACTGAATAGGGCAATTATTGCTATGGAAATGCGAATATTATTCATTGAATGTTTCAGATACCGTGTGTATTGGGAGAAAAACATATTTTTTAGCTTTTTTAGTTGATTTTTGAACCATATAAGGCCATTAAAGAAATATAAGGCGAGATAACTAAACCTCTGCTTAAACAATAGCTAAATTATTGATGTTAGGCAGAGCCTCGTAGAGCTTAAAGGTTGGCAGAAAAATAAACGGTATAATTGACGAATGCCGTTAGGCATTTAAGAATCGTATGCGTTGAGCTACGGACTTGCTTTGCGTAAGATGAGTAAATTATTAAAAAACAATTTACATTGTCTCTATTTTTTTCAATAATTCGGTGGTTTCTTCATAGGAGTTGCCGAATTTTTTAGCCATTTCGATAGCAGTTTGAGCAAATTTTTTCGCTTTTTCCTTGTCTTTCAATTTAAAATAAATAGCTGCGGCACTGTCATTATTGTAGTAGTTTGAATTTATTTTAACTGATTTTTCTGCCCAGGCAGCGGCTTTTTTCAATAGGTTTTCGCTATCCGTGTTTTCATAAAAACTCCATGCCACGTCATTCAATCGCTGCCAGTCGTCTTTTGCGTATTTATCGGTAAAATCGCCCATCGCTTCTAATGTTTTCATATTGTCGCCGATTTTTTGGTAATATTCCATTTTAAATTCGGCAACCATCATTGGGGCATCTTTATCAAAATATTGTTTGTATAATTTTTCTAAACGCTCCCAGCCGTCTTTTGGGTTATTTTGCACGAGGGTAAACGCCTGTTTGCTAACCACAGAGGCGATTTTAGTAGCTACTGTTTTTACACCAAACTCCTTTTCAAAGTCGGCACGATTAGCGGTTAAGTATTTAAAAGGCTCGCTATCAGGGCTTTCTATCATCTCCATAATCACTTTACGCGCCTTCGATTCGCTCCATTTTTCTTTTTTAATAACTTCCAAATAGGTTTCGGCATAAAGGCGTGGACTGGCACAAGCGTCTTGTTTTGCGTAGGCTAAATTGTATAAAAAGTCGGGGTCGCGGTCGCCCTTTGTAAAGCGTTCGTTCAGCGATTTCATTTGCCTATTCGGGTCGTTTGCAAGCTCGCCTAAGGCAATAAACTTGAGCAAAGGCATCGAGCCGCAGGCCTGATGCACGACTTCGCCATCGCCATTAATAAACAAAAATGTAGGATACATCGCTACATAATAGCGTTCTGCTAAGGTTTTGCCTTCGCCTTTTTCCATATCAAATTTTGCATTTACAAAATTTTTGGTATAAAATTGGGCGGCAGTATCATTCGTGAAAATATTAGCTGCCATCCATTTACATGGGCCACACCACGAGGTATAAGCGTCCAAGAAGATAAGTTTATTGCTTGCCTTTGCTTCGGCTATTACTTTTTCCCAGTTATCGTGGTGGAATTGTATGCCTTTTTCAGCCGTTTGTGCGCCTATATTTGCGCAAAGTAGTAAACTAAGGCTTAGTGCAGCTAAGATTTTTTTCATTTTTATAAAAAATTATTAATTTAAGGAGTGTGTAAATGATATTGCAGAGGGTGCAAAAAACCAGGAACGGCTGCGGAAGGCTGTTAGACTGTGTTATTTACATTTATCCAAAATGCTTTGCGCCGTGCCGATAGGCGCACCCGATGCGGTGCCTTGTTCTATGGCTTTTTTTGCAGCATCGGCGGCGCGTTTTTTGTCGCCTGTTTTCAATAATAAACTGGCATAGGTGACTGAACGGTCATAGTTTGGCATTGCTTCAGCCGCTTTTTTTGCCCATTTCACTGCGGGGCAAAGGTTGTCGGGCGTTTTGATAGTTTGGTCAAAGGTTTGCGCAAGTTGGTACAATTTTGTCACATCTTTTCCGACGACGACTGCTGCGTATTTTTTAGCCGCTTTCACATAGTTATTTTCGTCGCCTATTTTTTTATAAAATTCCATATTCGAGGTTGCCTCAAACTGTTTAGCATAATCGCCGCCAATATATTGCGTGATGACTTTTTGCGCTTGACGCAATAATTCAACGCTTTTAAACTCTGTAGCATTCGTTAAGGTGCCTTGTGCTGCGCCTTTTATTTTGCCTTCCACGGCTTCTTTTCCTTCCAAAAGGACGAGTTTATCTTTGTTTTGAAGCAATAAATCGAATATTTTGCTATCGAAACGCTCTGCTACATTGAAAATGAATTTTAAGTTTTCGGGCGTAGTCAAGTCTTTTTGTGTTGCAATATATTCGTTTGCCACTTTTACCGATGAGGCTCCTGTGCGGCGCAAAGCGAGCGCATAGCCGCGTAGGTTTTCGGGCGATTTGTCGCCGCTTTCATATTTTGCCGCCCAGTCTTCTACTTTTTCGGCTTTGCCAAGTGCGCCTTTCGCAAAGTCAATTAAGGCTTGCGCTTGCATAAATCCAGCTGTCCGCGTGACTATTTTGCCATCGCCATCAATAATCAGCAAGGTTGGATACATATTCACGCCGTATGTATTGGCGAGTGCCACGCCTTCGTCTTTTTCCATGTCGTAATGCGTGTTAATGAAGTTTTGATTGTAAAACGCTCCGACTTCGGCTTGCGGAAATATCTGGGCTGCCAACATTTTACACGGGCCGCACCAAGACGTGTAAGCGTCCATAAATATCATTTTCTTTTCTTTCTTGGCTTTCGCCAAAATATCTGCCCATTTTTCATGCTCGACAAACTGTATGCCTTGTGCAAAAAGATTGGATGTAAGCGTTATAAGCGCTATTATTAAAAAAATTGATTTTTTCATATTGATAAAGGTGTTTGAATGATACTTGATTTTATACACTACTGCTTAAACAGCGCAAAGATACGCATTTTTTTATAGTGAAGTTATTAAACTGTACTTTTGACGAAAAAAAGGTTTTTAGGCTTTTTCAAAAGTAAGCAAGGTTATTTCGGGCATAATGCCTACGCGACCGGGGTAGCCCAGGCAACCTAAGCCGCGATTGACATAAATTTGCTGTCCGCGCTCTTCGTATAAACCCGCCCATTGTTTATAACTAAACTGTGCGGGCGACCATTTGATAAGCCCTGGAATTTCGATACCGAACTGAAAGCCATGCGTGTGTCCGCTCAAAGTCAATTGAATGTTGGCAAATTCAGGTTTTTTATTAACTTCATAATCCCAATGCGAAGGGTCGTGTGAGAGTAAGATGCGCAATGCGGCATTTTCGGTTCCAGCAGCCGATTCTGCGAGTTTTCCGTATTTGGGAAATTGCGGTTTTGCACTAAAATTTTCTACGCCAATCAAGGCAACATCTTTTCCGTTGATGGATAAAATACGGTTTTCATTGCGCATCAAATCCCAGCCTAATTTTTTTTGATTGTCAAACAGTCGATTTAAATTAGCCTGATGTTCGGCAGGGCTATCCCAACGAACATAATCGCCATAATCATGATTTCCTAAGACGCTAAAAACGCCGTATTTGGCTTTTATGCCACTAAAAACGTCGATATACTCCTCTATTTCTGTGGCTACATTATTTACTAAATCGCCCGTAAATACCACAATATCAGGGTTTTGTTTATTTATCATGTCGATAGCATGAAATAGTGGTTCTTTTTGCGTAAAGCTACCGCTATGTATATCTGATATTTGCACTACGCGCAAACCTTCCAATTCTTCGGGCAAATCTACAATTTTTATAGGCTGCTCATGTAAGGTGAACTTAAACATACTGCCCAACATTCCGTAGGTGAGGGTTACGAAAGGCAAGGCTCCCAATAAAATACTCGCTGTTGCTAAAAAACGGGAGCGACTGGTGTAATCAACGGGCTTATCGGTGAAATTAGAGGCTAAAAGCAGCGTCAATCTTCTAAAATCATCGAGAATCATCGGGAGCGAAATGACTAATTTTGTCAGTAATAGAATGACAAAAAATGCCGTGATATAGCTACGGAGATGGGCATTCCATGTTTGAAAGTCGGTGATTAGCCCTGCTACCAAGATGAACGCGAAAGCAGCGGGGATACTCCACCAAGCAAAGGTTGTGTATCGTCGTAACGAGTCTGACCAATCAGCGGAAACGGTACGGAAGGCTTGAAATGAGTAGTATTCAAAAAATGTAAGCAAAAGTAGGGGGATGATTATCCGAAATAAATTCATATTATTATTAGATGATTGATTTTTTTTGTGATGTTCTGTGTTAAAAATAAATTTAGAGCGAATTGAGGCTGCTTTACTATAACCACAAAACTGCTTATTTGTTTATAAAATAGCACTTAAAAGTAAAAAGTCGCTTAACTGTTATGAAAACAGGTAAGCGACTTTTTAAAATCGACTAAAGTACGAAGGAATGGTCAAAGAATTACTTGGTTCGTTTTACCCATTTCTAACAAAACTGGCAA
>JBEEMU010000275.1:0-2521 GCA_041192485.1 Bacteroidota bacterium
TATTTTGCTAATTGCATTACTTCGGGGCAGGCATCGGCGGGGCAACAAGGCAGCGCAACTTCGCGCATAGGCGGCACGTCGGGCATATCGTCACCCATATATAAGACGTGATTTGCGTCGAGTGAGTGATAAAATAAGTAGTCTTCCAAGGTAGCGAGCTTGTCGTGAATACCCACAAAAACATCTGTCACACCAAGGCTTTGTAAGCGTTTTATTACGCCTTCCGATTTTCCGCCCGTAATAATGGCAACGTGAAAACCCTGTTCAACTGCCCGTTTTATCGCATAGCCGTCGCGCACATTCATTGCCCGCAGTTGATGCCCTTCTTCGGTGACTAAAACCGTATTGTCGGTCAAAACGCCATCTACATCGAATACGAATGTAGAAACATCTTGAAAACGCTCTAAAACGTTCATTTATTTTCCTTTTTGTCGGTTGCTTTTTGTCGGTTGCTTTTTTATAAGTTACTGATTATCACGCCATTCATACACCCATTTCGACTGAATTAATTCGAGGTGCGATTCACTGCACTCTTCGCGAGTGCCTACGAATTTTGGCAACGTCAATACCCATTCAATCAAATCGGTAAAGCGAATTCTATAAATTTTACTTTCCGTAAAATCGTCGCCAAATTTCTCATAGAGTTTGATGGCAATATCTTCGTGCTCTTTCCACGTTACGGGAAGGTCGAGGTCTTCAAAAGGCATTGATTGTTTTTTTTATAAGATACAAATTCAAATATGCCGCAAAGGTAGGCATTTTTATTTTTATAACAGAAATTATTGTTTTAAGCGCCTGTGGCAAAATAAACACGGGTATCATACCCCAGAGTTCCTTGTTTTACAGGGTTTCAAAACCGTGAATATTTATAGAGTGTTACTTAAAGCGGTGTGAAAGGCTATTTTGAAATCGTCCATACGCCGCGTTCTGCGTTTAAAATTTGCGCCGATAAGCACGATTTTTTTGCCCGAATTTTCGTATTTCGACGCATAATTTTTCTCTTGTAATTGCGTCAAAGCGGCTTCGGCAGAAGCATTGTATTTAAACTCGAACAGAAAAATATAGTTTTCCGTAAAAATGACGGCATCGGCTCGCCCGTCGGTCGTATGCACTTCACTTTGCGTATAAATGCCCAAATAGTTGAACAAAACATGGATTATGCCATGATAAAAACCTTCGGTTTGCTCGACCGTCCGTTTTCTATACACATCGTAAGGCAGGTCGGCGAAGGCTTGTTTGACGATGCTTTCTACTTTTTTGAGGTCGTTTTGTTCAAAGGCTTTCGCCAAATTACGCACGGGCGGCAAGTTGCGGCTTCGCGTATCGCCCATATCGTCTAAAAGGTAATAATACATACTTTCGCGAACTTCCCTATTTGGATAATCTAATATGGCATTTTGGTCTTTATCCAAACTTTTAATCGTCAAATAACCCGCTTGAAACATTAACGTAATAGTGTCGATACTATCAAAACTTTTGAAACTTAGAAAATTGATATTTTTTTCGACATTTTCAACCGTCAATATATCGGCTATCATCATTTTTTTGACCAAAAAAGTAGGCGTTCCCGACTCGAACCACACATTAATAAACCGTTGCTCGTTAAAAAAATGAATTAAAGCATAGGGGTTATACACCGACGTTGCGCCGTCCCAAGAGTAGCCATTATACCATTCTTTCATTTTTGCAAGCAGCATTTCCCGCGTATAATCTGCATTTTCTTCTAAAAAAAGGTCTAAATAATCCGCAAAATTCTCCTCTAATTCTTGCTGTGTATAGCCATAAGCGGCGGCAAATTTCTGATTGAACGTTAAATCATTGATGTGATTTAGGTCAGAAAAAATGGACACTTTCGCGAATTTTGTGATGCCTGTAATGAAAATAAGGTGTAAATACGATTCTGCGCTTTTCAAAACAGAATAAAATATTTTCATCGTTTCTCGGTTTAGTTCCGCTTGATCTTTGCGCGTACCTTCTATATAATCCAAAAGCGGTTTATCGTATTCGTCTGCCAAAAAAACAACTTTCCCAACATTTTTTGCCAAATACTCTATCAAATAACCAAATAAACTATTGATAGTTTCGTGTTTTGGCGTAATATTATACTGTTCGTAATAGGTCAATAGTTTCTCTTTTATAGCCCCATCTAAGCCTAAACCTTGATAGTCCATGCCCGAAAAATCAAAATAAATAACGGCGTATTTGCGCTGCCAGTCCCATTTGTCGGCTATCCAAGTGCCTTCAAATAGCGGGCGATTGCTTTCCGCTAATTCCATCAGGGTAGAAAGAAACAGCGATTTGCCAAACCTGCGTGGCCGCGAGATGAAAAAGCAGCCGCCTTCGTCCATGACTTCATGTGCCTGGCAAGTCTTGTCCACATAAAGGCGATTTTTTTCTCGCAGTTTTTTGAATGTTTGTATGCCGAGTGGTAAAAGTTGCATATCCGTTTATTTTTAGTATTTAGTTTTTAGTATTTAGTTTAAGCTATTTATTCCTATTCGGGCGATAGATTAAAACATAT
>JBEEMU010000276.1:0-4032 GCA_041192485.1 Bacteroidota bacterium
GGCGGCAATGACGACACAGGCGGATAAAAATCGCGAATGGTGCCTTTATAAATATATTGCCAGTCGAGCAAAATAAAGTTGCCCAAGCTATCTAAAAAAATAGGAACTGGCGTAAAAAGGGTTTTATCGAGGTTGTCATACACGGTGCGTCCGCCCGCAAATGATATTTCGCGCTCACGCGAAGTACCACCAAAAAGAATACCTATTTTCAACATAGAGATATTATGATTACTTATTTTTTTTAAAACGTGCTATTGAGGCAATGAGATTTATCTCGCCTATTTATATTACTCATCTTCCCACCAATTTTTGGTGTCAAATGCTTCATCTGCGTCTTCTTCATAATCATCGGCAACGTAAGTAATTGGAATAGCGGCAGCATCGCTTACGCTTTCAACCTTGTAGTCATCTATATCGCGACGTTCGCGTTTCGTGGGGCGACCTGCGCCTCTATCGCGGGTTTCGGCAAACCACGATTTAAACTTGTTCATTTCCTCTTCGCTGGTAATGTTTTCTACAGCTGCCGCTGCTAAAGTTGCCGATACTCGTTTTTCAAGCAATTGCACTACTTTAAAAGAAAGATTGAAACTCTCTTTTTTCACAATAATCACATCGTTAATCTTAATATTATAAGATGCTTTCAACGAATTGCCATTTAATTTTACTTTGCCTGCTTTACAAGCATCGGTGGCAATCGTGCGCGTTTTGAAGACCCGCACACTCCAAAGCCATTTATCTATTCGAGCCATTTTGTATGGTTTTTAGTAGGTTTTTTTGTATTTTTATTAAAATTTGTTTATTTTTTATAAAAATTCATAGTCAAAAACTTTTCAAGACTATCATTGAATACATTTTTTATAGTCAAAAATTTTTCAAGACTATCATCGAACACTTTTTACATAGTCAAAAACTTTTTAAGACTATCATCGAACACTTTTTACATAGTCAAAAACTTTTCAAGACTATCATCGAACACCTTTTTTATAGTCAAAAACTTTTCAAGACTATCATTTTACAAAAGTAAATTACCATTCATTTCTTTCGGAGCTTCAATATTCATCAATTGTAAAATAGTAGGAGCAAGGTCGGCTAATTTTCCACTTTTTAACTGAATACTTGGATTATTTTCTGTATCGTTTGCCACTAAAATACAAGGAACGGGGTTTAGTGTGTGTGCTGTATTAGGTGAACCGTCGGCATTTATTAAAAAATCGGAGTTTCCGTGGTCAGCAATGATAAAGAGCGTATAATTTTGTGCAAGTGCAGCCGGAACTAAGCGAGCCAAGCAAGTATCAACCGTTTCTGCGGCAATTTTGGCAGCAGCCCAAACGCCCGTATGACCTACCATATCTGTATTTGCATAGTTCAAACAAACAAAATCGGGTGCATTTTTGGCGACAGCCTCTAAAATAGCATCGGTAATACCTACTGCCGACATCTCTGGCTGCAAATCGTAGGTTGCAACCTTTGGCGAGGGTATCATGATGCGGCTTTCGCCAAAAAAAGGTTGTTCACGGCCGCCATTAAAGAAGAAGGTAACGTGCGGATACTTCTCTGTTTCGGCTATTCGCAACTGTGTTTTGCCTGCATCGGCTACTACTTCGCCGAGTGTGTGAACAATATCGTCTTTTTCATATAGAATATGCACATTTTTAAAAGACTCGTCGTAGCGTGTCATCGTTGCAAAATACAAGTTTTTAGGCTGATTTTTAAAATTATCGGTTGGTAAAACCAAATTTATTAAGGTTTCAGTTAATTCTCGTGGTCTATCGGTGCGAAAATTAAAAAATAAAACAGCATTTTCATCATTAATAGTTGCTAAGGGGTTCCCATTTTCATCAATACTTGCAATTCCAGCGATAAACTCGTCAGTAATTCCCAATTTATAGGCATTGTGAAGGTATTTTGCAAAGTTATTTGTAAAATGTTCTTCTAATTCAATGTTTTTCAAGCTATTTTTGCCAAAAATCAATAAATCGTAGGCTTGCTGTACGCGCTCCCAGCGTTTATCTCTGTCCATTGCATAATAACGCCCAATCAGCGAGGCTATTTTGGTTCGTTTTCCTACTAAAAATGCCTGCAAATCGTCGAGAAATCCTGCGCCGCTTTGCGGGTCGCAGTCGCGGCCGTCAGTAAAAGCGTGAATAAAACAGTTTTCCACGCCGCTATTTTCAATAATTTCTACGAGTGCTTTCAAATGGTTAATGTGAGAATGTACCCCGCCGTCGCTCACCAAGCCCATCAAATGGATAGGCTGCTTTTTTGTTTTTGCGTAAGCAATAAGCTGCTGCAAGACGATATTTTCAGCTAAGGTGTGGTCGTCGATGGCCTTATTGATACGCGCAAGGTCTTGATAAACCACACGCCCTGCGCCAATATTTGTGTGTCCGACCTCCGAATTACCCATTTGCCCTGCGGGTAAACCCACATCGTATCCGAAGGTAGTAAGCGTGGTATGCGGATATTTTTTATATAGCCCGTCCATAAACGGCGTATTAGCTGCTTTTATCGCGTCGGCTTCGGGTATCGCCCCTATTCCCCAACCATCTAAGATGAGGAGCATTATTTTTTTAGTTTCCAAAAGTAATATTTAAAAAAATAAGAATTAACTTGTTTGTAAGATATAAATGGTACTTTTTCCTAGTCCAATTTTCTCTACTTTATAAGAAGCTATTAAATAAAGAACATCTTGTCGGATAGTAGCTTGGGTATATTCTGGCAATTTTTGAAAGATATCGCGCATCATAACAGGTTGATTTTCAGTAATGACGGTTAAAACATTGCGTTGTCGAGTAGTTAAATAAGTATTTAGTTTGCGATATTCGAGCATTTTATGTTTCAATTTTTCTATCAATTCGAGGAGTGCGTCCAAGAAAAACAGTAGCCATTTATCTATCTTCTCGGCGGCTTCATATTGGTCTTTTTGCCCTTCCATGAGAGCTTGGTAATAAGCGGCTTTTTTAGTTTCAATAATTTGCTCTAAGGACACATACAACACGAATTTATAATCTGATTTTAGGAGCAAAAGATTGGTCAATAATCGAGATAATCGCCCATTTCCGTCTTGATAAGGGTGAATTGATAGAAATTCATAAATAAAAGTCCCTATCGCAATCAAGGGGTGAATAGCCTGTTTTTCGGTCATTTCATTCGTCCAATCCAATAATTCAGTCGTTTCTTTTTCAGTTAGGAAGGGTTCGGTCGTGTTGAAAATAACGCGAGTCGTACCGTCTGGGTAATTTGCCACTACTTTATTCGTTAATTCTTTAAACTTGCCTCGGTGTCGGCTATCTTTATCACTATATTTAAGCAAGCGATGGTGCAGTGTGTGCAATGTAGAACTATTTAGCGGCATATTCTCAAAATTTTCAATCAACAATTCCAAAGTATCATAATAGCCTGCCACTTCCTGCTCGTCGCGTGTCTGTAATTTTGTTATTTTCAAGTTTTTTATCAACGTGGCAATCTCCGCATCGGTCAGCGTATTGCCTTCGATACGTGTAGAGGAACCGATGCTTTGAACCGTCGCAATTTTGCGCAACTCCTTCAAATACCTGTTTTCAACCCTATCTAACTGCTGCCATTGGCCCTTAAACTGGTCGATTTGAGCAACTTTTTGAATAATTTTTTGCATGGTAGCAAAATCAAACGTTAGTTTTTTTTCCATATTGAACGGCTTATTTTTTAAAAAACTACCTCATTTTTGTTTCAAAAAACTCCACAACACGCATATCCAAGATAATATCGCGTGGTTGCAGCTTCTGTTTTAAACGAATGCCCTCTAAAGTTCGGCAACGGCTGAGGGCAACATAGGTTTGGCCGTGTTCGAAGGCTCCGCCGCCGAGGTCGATAATAATACGGTCAAACGTTTTACCTTGACTTTTGTGAATGGTCATCGCCCACGCCAATTTCAAAGGATATTGCGAGAAGCTGCCCGTGGTTTCGGACACTAAAGCACCCTGCGCGTTCACATTGTATCGGATAGTTTCCCATTCCGTTTTTTCCACATCAACTATTCGTCCGCGTCCCATA
>JBEEMU010000277.1:0-4385 GCA_041192485.1 Bacteroidota bacterium
TGGCAAGCCTATTTACGGCGCGTGGCAGCAAGGTAAAAATTGGTATTTCGCCGTGCTTAATGACAATGAATACTGCCTCGGCTCCCAGTTTGACGCGACAATACCTGCCAATTTAAACAAAATAGTGTATATGTTGCAAGCCTTGAAAGGTATGATTCTGGAACGATAAAGCCCTAATCTAACACATAAAACCCTGCCCATAAAAACGCCCGTGTCGGATACTGTTTTCGCAACACCGCCTTTGCTTTTTGCAAAGCCACCGCCGCCGATAGCGGGGCGGTTTCCGATAAGTAATACCCGTAAAACGCGGTCATTAATAATGCCGTTTCTGTAGCTGGCACGGTGTAGTAGGATAGCAATAGCGACTGTGCGCCCGCTTGTTTCAAGCCCCGTTGCAAGCCCCACACGCCTTCGCTGTTTTCGTCGCCAAGCCCTGTTTCGCAAGCCGCAAGCACCGCTAATTTGCAGGAATGTAAATCTAATTGCGCCAGTTCGTAGGCCGTTAATGCGCCGTCGTTTTCCACATTTTCCACTTCGTTTTCGCTATTAAACACGGTGTTATAGCCGGCTACCGTGATAAACGTGCGGCGCATGGCATCGGCTTCGCGGCAAAGCGCGTCGAAATGCGGTCTGTCGCCCGCTGTATCTTTAGCTTCGGCATACATTCCGTGTGTCGAAAAATACACTAATTCCTTACCCGCAAACGCTTCGCCTATAGCCTTTTCGGTAGCCGCCCCACCCATTAGTTTCGTTATTTTTGCCGTAGTAAATCGTTTAGCTACCGAGTCTATTTTCTCGGAACTTATTGAGTTTACACGCGGAGCCGCACTCATACGCCCATTATCAACCGCCGAAACCGTTGCTATATTTGGCGTATCAAAATCTATTTCGCCCACGAGTAGTGCCGTGTGTGGCTTTTCCAAGAGCCGCGCCCTGAAACCGCCGCCCGTCAGCACCTCTTCGGCTAATACTCGCGTACTCGACACATAGTGCCACGCCCTATTATCGCCTACCCGCAGCGTATCGCTATTTGGCATCGGCAAGGCCTCTAATGCCAAGCCATGCAGCCCCGTTGTGCGCGACACCCACACGGTTTTCATACCCTTTAAATAGGGTTCCAAAGGTGCTATCAATTGTGCATACAGCGAATCGCCCTTGCCTTTGCTGTATAAATTGTTTATATAAATCCTTATCGCATCGCCGTTTTTCTCGCCCGCCAGCAGCGTTTTTAAATGTTCGGCGGTGCCGAGCGCAATGTATTGCGGAGCTTTATCGGCGGTAAGGAGGAGGGCGGCAAGGTGTGTTTTATGGTCTTTTATACTATGATAACTAACAAACTCGATGGCGGCTTCATTTTTTAACAAGACTTCTTGAATGTTTTTATAAGTAGTTTGCCAAAAGATATTCATTTTATTAAACGGAGCCGAGTCTTCGCAAAGACTTCTATAAAGTTCTTTCTCTGTTTTAAATTTCTTTTGCTGCTCCTTATTGTATTTTCCATCTTGTTTGGCTATTATGCCCAATTCTTTTTGCAAAGCTATCCAGCTATAATAGCGTTGTTGCAATTCAATATTATTCGACGCATCAATAGCCTTTTGCACTTCTTGAATATTGCGCAAAGCCACGCCCTTTAAGTGCAGTTCAAGGGTATATAAATCGGATTTAGCCTCTTCTGGAAAGTAATGAGCGGCTTCGTTATACGCATAATAAGCATCTAAATAAAACCTTAAATCGGTGTTTATTTCTTTTAATTCATCGGGACCGCGATAAGTACAATATTTTGCATATTTACTATAAATATAGCCTACGCTACCCGCCAATCGCCGCGCTCCTTTTTCGGGTTTTCCCCAATCGTAATACATTACGGCAAAATTTGTATTTATTTCTACCCACGAGTTGCCTGCCGCACCAACGTTAGCAAAAGGAGCTTTTGCTGCTTCATGGAGTGCTTTCGCATACATGATTTCAGCTTCTTTGTACTTTTTTTGTTTGGCATAGCAATAGGCTAAATTATTCTTCAATCCGGGCAAAGTCATCGGCATAGCAAACATAAAACCTTTTGGCTTGATGCGAAGGCGATAACTAAGCCCTTGCTTGTAATAATTTTCGGCTTCTGCCCAGTTTTCTTCTTTCGTAAACAATACGCCCAAATTTTGCGCCGCCGAAGCCATAATCAATTTATTATTTAATGTAGAGGCAATAAGCCCCATGCGTGGTTTCGCTTTTGTTTTTGGCGCGTTTAAGATGCCGAGTAATATTGCTTTTGCCGAGGCATAATCGCCTTCTTTTTCGTAAACTTGTTCTTTTATAAGTGCGCAAAACGTTTTTACGGGTTGGTCATTGTTTTTGGTAGCAATACTATCGGCTTGCATCAAAAGCGTAAAACCTTCGCTGGCATTTAGTTTATTTTTCATAAAACTACTCCCTGCCATCGCTAAGGCTTCGGCGTATTCGCCGCTTTTGGCTCCGTGCTTTTTTTTCGTATAAGCCATCATTTGTCGGAAACAAGCTTCTACCAAATCCAACCGTTTAAACTTTGAGAAAATATCAGCACCTATTATCATTTGCAACTGAAAATAGAGGGTATTATCCATCGGATTTTTTTCAAATAAAACCATGGCTTCTTTTATCATTCTTTCGCCTGCTTGCTCTTGGTTTGGTTGATGTATCAAACACAATCCTTTTATCCAGAGGCAGGCGCCATACAAATCGCTGCTTATGCCTTCGGTACTTTCTACCAAAGCCAAGGCCTCGCTTGCGCTTTTATAGGCTTCGGCGTAACTGCCTGCTTGCAGGTTATAAGTGGCTTTTTGTGTTAAAATAGCCCCCATATTATAGTTATAAATGGCCTGAGCGTCTGCCATTCGGCGTTGTGGCTGTGCATAAGCAGCCGCGCAGTATCCTATTAGAAGGATAATTATAGGTAGGTTTATGCGCATAGTTAAATAGGTTAAATATGGTTTACGTTTAAATTTTTATGGTCTTATGGTTTCCGTTTTTTATGGTTTACGTTTTTTTACGTTTTTTTACGTTTTACGTTACCGACTTTACGTTACCGACTTTACGTTACCGACACCTTAAAGGTGTCGGTAACGTTTTTACGACGTTTTTACGTTTACGTTTTTACGTTTACGTTTTTACGTTTGCGTTTTTACGTTTGCGTTTTTACGTTTACGTTTTTACGTTTACGTTTTTACGTTTTTACGTTACCGACACCTTTAAGGTGTCGGTAACGTTTTACGACGTTTTACGACGTTTTACGACGTTTTTACGACGTTTTTACGACGAATACATTACCGTTTAATTTGTATCGCTTCGCTTTCATTCATTGTGCAGTTTAGTTCTATTTTTTGTTGCGAAAAACCATCGTCTATCAAAATTGATGCCGTATTAGGGGTGACAAGACCCGTATTATGCGCAAAAGACGTAATAATATTAGTCCCTTTTTTTAAATGCACTGTATATTCGCGCTTTAAACGAAGCAAAATACAGGCATCGATTACCTTTATATCATTCAAATATAGCGAAATAATATCACCATCAACTAAAGTGCCGCTATCCCAGACATAAATTTTTAAATTATCAGATTTTACTGTTATTTTATGTTTTATTTTAACTATTCTATCTAATTTTTGGGCAATATCGTTTACTTGCTCGTCAACAGAAGATGGCGGTGGCGGTAGCACAGGTGTTACTTGAACAGGTTTCGGGGTAGAGAATGTATAAACGAGCGGCAACGAGTTTATATTTTCGCAATTAGACCGCACTTCTATATCGTATTTTGTATTTGCTGCTAATTGGGAAAGCGTTATATTATTCAAACTTGTTAGTTGCTTTTGCCAACTTGCATCGCCTTCTTTGCGAAACAAAACGGTGTAATTTTTTGCTTGTTCAACTATATCCCAGCTAATATAAATAGATTGGTAGTCAGTTGTTTGCGTGTCAATAATCTTTGTAATAATATTTGTAGGGGCAGGGCAGGCACGCCTTTGGCAATCTTCTTTGGCTGTTCGTTTATATTGAATTGTGAAACCTTGACAATTACCAAAGTTTGGTGTAGGAGTCATTTCAGCGTTCAAATACTCAAACACGCCATCGCATTTATAGGTATAAACGCCTTGCGATTGGCAAACAACCGACGCATTTGTTGCTGTTATTTTATCGAACCCTTTTACCAATTTATTTTCGTTAAAAATGCCTTTAAAAGTTCCGTCGTAATAAAGAGCATTGCCTTTTTCAACCGCGTATTCTGCATGAATAATGCCAACAATTCCGGTGTTTGTTTGCCCTAAAATTAGGCTATACAGTACGCCATTAGAGCCTACACCTTCCCAGTCGCCTGAAATATCTTGTGCCTTTATTGTCAAACTAAACATTAGTAAGCC
>JBEEMU010000278.1:0-3233 GCA_041192485.1 Bacteroidota bacterium
GCGGCTATCTTTTATTTATCTGTGTACTATCCTTTAATCTGTGTACTATCTTAGACCACGCGCTATGAATTGCCGTCTAAAACGATAACGACCGCCGAATAAGCCCTTTAAGGAAAAAGGCCTCTACAAAATTTTTCGAGGACGTGATGCGGACGCATCACGTCCTCGAAAAATTTATTTTTTCACCTTGCCTATTTTGTCATATTACTACTACAAAAATACTAGGCGACAAAGTTAGGGTATTATTTTTACATGGCCTAATTTTTTTACATTTATTTTTAAAATAATGAAAAAAAGACAAATTCCAACTTTTCTACGCTGTTGTTTCTAACTTACGTTTCGTTAAAAAAGCTGGAGAAAAAAAGATTTAGAATTTCTGAAGACCTTTGGTATAAAGCTCCTTTTCAATATCGAGCAACTGCAATATCTGGAGCTGAATACGCTCTGTAAAACATTCAACGCTATCGCCCACTACTTTTTACCATTTCCTTAACCATTACATTCAATTGGCTTTCTGCCAAAAGCTGCTCGATAGGTAGGTGAAAGCGGAAACGCCAGTAATGTTTGCTGTTGCCTGGGTTATTTATCTGTTCGGCGACGGCATCGGCTCGGCGCAAGCGAGCGTCCATACCCAAAAAGTCTTGAAGCGGAAAGACAGCCCACATCGACGGCGAATATAAATGCTGCGCATTGATAGCTTTCACCACCCAGTCTTCGCAGTAATACGGCAATTCGCCATCGCTGCCCATGATGCTGCGGTAGAAACGTTCGCTACGGGTGCGGTCTTCTTCCCACCAGCCCCGAATAGTACTCATATCGTGGCATGAAGGGCTGCACACCGACCAGTAAGGGTATTCGGCAGGGTTGCCAAATTCTTTGCCGTAGCCCTTCGGCATACGCTGAATTTCTAAACTCAACATCTGCAAATCGCGCATTACTTGCGGAACACTTTGCGGAACCATGCCCAAGTCTTCGCCGCAAATCAACATATCAGTTGCGGTTGTGACGGCAGGCAATCTAATTTCGGCTTGTTCTTTCCAAAGCGGCTCTTGTTTTCCGTAAAAATAATCGTTGTGCAAAGCCGCCAATTCGTGTTTTTCATGGTCATTCAAATCGCGGAAACTATGCGTTTTATACAATTCTATGCGTGGGTGATAGGCTTCGCCGTTCGAAAATGGTGCTTCAAAAAGTAAAATTTCAGCGTGTAATTCTAGCATCGCTTGTTTTATCCGTTTTTTCCAAGCCTGCTCGTCGGGGTGCATCGTGTCGTTTATTTCAAACACATTTTCCACCTTTCGCTGCGTGTTTACCGTTTCGCGAAAGCGGAATTTCCCTGTTTCATACTGGTCAAAATAATGGTTTTTGATATATTCGGCTTCTGTACCAAAGAAAGTGTCAAACAAGTAGTCGCGAATATACGGTTCGCAAAAGCGTTCGGTATTAAAGCTGATGCCGCGTGCGGCAAAATCGTTGCGATTGATGCCCCAGGCGGGATTGAAACGCCCCATCATGCCATAGGTATGTTGTGTGGGGATTTCCCAAATACGGAAAAAACCAAGCACATGATCGATGCGAAAGGCCTCAAAATATTGCGCAGAATGTTGCAAACGACTGCGCCACCAAGCAAAATCATCTTGCTGCATTTCATGCCAATCGTAGGTCGGCAAGCCCCAGTTTTGCCCCGTCGCCGAGTACGAATCGGGCGGCGCACCCGCCTGTCCGTCTAAATTGAAATAGCGAGGCTCCGTCCAAGCGTCCACGCTATAACGGAAAATACCAATCGGAATGTCACCTTTTAATAAAATGCCTTTTTCGCGAGCATAATCGCAGGCGGCTAATAGTTGCAAGTGCAAATGATATTGCATAAAATAATACAACTGAATGGCTTTCAGCGATTTAGAGCGCGGTTTGAGCAATTCACTTTCAATTTTTTCGCTGTCATACACGGCGTGTTCGCCCCAATTAGCGTAGTCTGCTGTGCCGTTTTCGTCGCGCAAATACGAGAAAACGCTATACGGTACGAGCCATTTTTTATTGGCTTCAAAAAAGGTTTTATAAGTCGCTGTTTTAAAATGCGCCGTGCCATGATAGCCATACATCACCTTTGAAAAACGCCATTTATTTGCCATAACACCCTCATAATCAACGGTATCCGAGGCATTTAGGGTTTTGCAAACAGCCTCATAATCGGCGGCGGCTTCGGGCGACGGAAAAGCACCAATCGACGCAATATTTAAGTGCATCGGGTGCAAGGCATAAATCGTGATGGCGGCGTAAGGGTACGAATCGGTCCAAGTATGCGTGGAGGTTGTGTCGTTGATTGGCAATACTTGAATCATTTTCAAGCCCGTTTGCTCCGACCAATCGGCTAATAATTTGAGGTCGTTAAATTCGCCTACACCCATGCCTGCTTCACTGCGCAACGAGAACACAGGCACCGCAACGCCCGCACCGCGCCAGTTGCCCGCAGGGTGACGAAACACCTCGTCGGTGACAATATGTTTCTTCTCATTTGAAAAAGCATCAGCGGCAAGCCAGCGTTCTTCGCCCGTTTCCGTCATCAAAATCGATAAATTATCAGCGCGGACGAGCGCGTATTTATAGCGCACCGATTCGTTCGAGTTTAGCTTTACTTCTGTCGACCACGTCGGGTAATTATCATTGCAAAGCGGCACCAAGCGATGATTTCCGAGTTTTCCAGTGCCATCTTCATCAATTAAAACCGCTAAACGCTGCCCTGCTTCCACACGCGGCGCATTGATTTGAAAACGCACATTCCACTCGCTAATCGGCAAGGCGGCGGCTTTGTAAGCTGCCTGTCGCCACACGGCATTATAGAAAGCCGACGTGAAGGTAGGGTTTTCGGGTCGGTCGCTACTGCGCCAATAATCGCGTACAACCGTGTCGCCTTTTGCGCCTTTCGGCAAAACAAGGGTGCGCCATTTCCCCCACTCATCGGTCGTTGCATCGCCGAAATTAGTATCGCGTAGTGCGTATTTATAGCGTATCGGCTGCGTTTTCAGCGTTTTAAGGGTGCGCGAAAGCCAGTCGTCGGGCAAAATACCATGCCAAGTGTGCCTATCGGGCGCAATACTCAATACAAAATCGGGTAAATCATTCTCAAACTGAATGATTATTTCCTGCCCATAATAAGTGGCATAATTTATGTAAAAATGTAGCATAAGGGTTCGTTTTAAAAAAAAATTAAATAGGAAAGTATCTGCAATAAATAC
>JBEEMU010000279.1:0-6859 GCA_041192485.1 Bacteroidota bacterium
CATAATGGCTTGGAAAAAACGGTCGCGCCCTTGTTTGGCGGTTCCGCCCGCCGAATCGCCCTCTACCAAGAATATTTCAGAATCCGCAGGTATTTTTGAAGAGCAGTCGGCGAGTTTCCCAGGAAGTCCGCTACCCGTAAGTATGTTTTTGCGTTGCACCATTTCCCGCGCTTTTTGAGCGGCGGTACGCGCTGTTGCGGCTAAAATTACTTTTTCTACAATAATTTTTGCGTCTTTCGGGTTTTCTTCTAAAAAGTTTTCGAGGGCTTTGCCTACGGCTTGCGACACAATAGCGGTCACTTCCGAGTTGCCGAGTTCGCCTTTTGTTTGCCCTTTAAACTGGGGTTCGGGTACTTTTACCGAAATAATAGCGGTCAAACCCTCGCGAAAGTCTTCGCCCGAAATCTGGAATTTCAGTTTCGCAAACATACCGTTTACCTCGCCATAGTTTTTGAACACGCGGGTTACGGCGCGACGGAAGCCTTGAACGTGCGTTCCGCCATCGCGCGTGTTGATATTATTTACATACGAAAAAATATTTTCGCTATACGAGGTATTGTATTGCAAGGCAACTTCTACCTCGACGCTTGCTTCCTCGTCGCGAGCAACAACGTGAATGGGGTTTTGAATGAGTTTTGGGCGGGCTTCGTCTAAGTACTGCACAAATTCGCGCAAACCGCCTTCCGAGAAAAACGTTTCAGTGCGGAAAGTGCCATCTTCGTTGCTGTCGCGCTCGTCGGTAAGTTGCAAGTACAAGCCGGCGTTCAAAAAAGCTAATTCGCGCAAGCGAGTTGCAAGTGTATCGTAGGAATACACTAAGGTTTCGAAAATCTGAAAATCGGGCGTAAAGGTTACGTTCGTGCCTCGGTTTGTGGTTTCGCCCGAATTGCGGACGGTGTATTGCGGCACACCGCGCACATACTCTTGCTCCCAGATTTTGCCTTCGCGATGCACTTCGGCTTTGAGATGCGACGAAAGGGCGTTTACGCAGCTTACGCCAACGCCATGCAAACCGCCCGACACTTTATAGGTGTCTTTATCGAATTTCCCGCCAGCGTGCAACACCGTCATAACGACTTCTAGGGCAGATTTATTGAGCTTGGTGTGCAGTCCTACCGGAATACCGCGCCCATTGTCTTTAACGGTCACGGAGTTGTTGGTATGGATATACACTTCGATATGTGTACAATGCCCTGCCAAATGTTCGTCGATGGAGTTGTCAATAACTTCATAGACTAAATGGTGCAAGCCTTTGGTATCGGTACTTCCGATATACATTCCGGGGCGTTTTCGCACCGCTTCTAAGCCTTCTAAGGCTTGAATATTATCCGCATCGTAATCGCCACGCGACGGATTTGGTTGATTTTTATCTTCTGTATTCATTGGTGCAAAATTACGACATTTTTCGGGATATTTTCTTCTTTTTTTCGTAGAAAAAATAAGGCTGTTTAAAAAAATAAAAAAAGTAAAAAAAAAGTTTGCATTTTTAAAAAAATCCGTATCTTTGCACTTCGTAGCAAGCCCTTTATTGGGTTATGCAGAGTAGGCGCACTTTCTAATAAGTGTTGCCTATCTTTTTTTTTACGGCCATTTTTTAAAAAACAAACCTACCAATAAACAATTCGGCGAAAAGACTGTTCTACCTCTATGAATAAGCGAAAAATATTTTCCTATATTTTTTTAACCATCATTTTAGGCGTAATTCCCGCAGGTTCGTGGTATTATTTGCGCGATGGTTTGCGTTACCGCAAAGAAAGAATTGGCGCACTCAATGCCTTTGGCAATTGGGGCAAAGACCTGCAAATCAAACTCATAAATGGCAAGCCGTTTAACGCAGATTCCATTCGCGGGCGGTTTGTCGTAGTCAGCGTTTTTGACCCTGCGGATAGCTCAGATAAAAATCAGATTGCCGCAAGCCAGCAATTGCAGCGTTTCCAAAACGCCTTCGGCCCCGAACGCCCCGACATCTTTTGCCTCTCGCTTCCCACTCCAAAATCAGATTCTGGATTGATAGCGGCTTACGCAAAACGCTATAAAGCGAACCCGAAAGTTTGGCATATTGCGCAAGCTAACGACCAAATAAGCGTGCTATACGACTCGCTGCATTTGCAACAAAATGCAAAAGCGAAAGACGGTATTCACGACCCTTATTTCACACTCGTTGACAATAAATTCAAGATTCGGAATTACTACGATGCCACAAAAGTAGCGGAAGTAAATAAAATGGTCGAAGTTATTTCAATCATTATGCCGCCGAAGGCGGTGCCGAGCATCAAATATCGCAAACCCGAAGAGCGGTAGGAAAGTAAATAATTTGACATTTAATTTTTAAAAATGAACCAAGAAGCAAACAACATTTTAGCCAAAAAACTGAATACCTATGCGATTATCGTCACGGTTGTCGTATTTTTGGCTGTCCCGTTTCTACACGCCGTCAAAACAAAATTAGCGATTGATTTGGGCTTCGATGTGCATTATATTCCGATGTTTTATGCTGTATGCAATGCTTTAACGGCCGTTTGTTTGTTGGCCGCACTCTATTTTATAAAACAAAAAGACGTTGCCAATCATAAACGCATGACCACAACGGCAATGATACTTTCTGCCTTGTTTTTGGTAGGCTATGTGGCGTATCACGCTTTGGCGCAAGAAACAAAATACGGCGACACCGACCATAATAATCTTGTTGATGCCGCCGAATTAGCCGCAGTTGGCGGCTGGCGCACCTTTTATTTAACCATTTTAAATACGCATATTATCTTGGCGGCTCTCGTTTTGCCGTTTGTCTTTTTTACTTATATACGCGGACTGACGTATCAAACCGAGGCGCATCGCCGCATGGCAAAATACACATTTCCTGCTTGGCTGTATGTAGCTGTCACAGGCGTTATTTGCTATTTGATGATTTCAACGTATTATCCTGCTTAAAAAATCATTTCAAACAATATTTAAATCCGTAAATACAAAAGAATTATGGTGACAACAATCTCTCCTGTTACGCTCACCGAAGGAGCTGTAAAAGAGTTAAATGCAATTTTGGTGCGCGAAAATGTGCCTGCAACACACGCTTTGCGCGTAGGCGTGAAGGGCGGCGGCTGTAGCGGATACACTTATATTTTGGGCTTCGATGCCGTAAAAGAAGGCGATGAAGCGTTTGAAATAGGCGGCATTCCTTGCGTGATGAACCGTGCGCATGGTATCTATTTGATGGGCATGGAAGTCGATTATGTGGAAGGCTTGAACAATCGCGGCTTTTCGTTTAACAACCCTAATGCAAAAGACACTTGCGGCTGCGGCACGTCGTTTTCGGCTTAATCGGCACACCGTTTTCAGCTTAATCGGCACACCGTTTTCGGCCAATCGGCACACCGTTTTCGGCTTATTCCCATTCGGGCGATAGATTAAAACATATCGGAACTATCGGGTAGTTGGCTAAACCTACTTTATTGGTGCAGCGCACCCTAAATATTTGTAGCATTTTTAGTAGCAATTATGCCTTATGTGCAGCGCACCGAAATATATAAAAGATTGATAATCAACATATTAGATTACGATGTGCTGCACCTTGACGTATTTTACTTTTGATTTTGCTACAAATATTATGGTGCGCTGCACCTACTCACTTTTGGTGTTAGCCAAAAAACCGATAGTTCCGAAGCATATAAACAACGATTTTTAATTTTGAACTACATAGAGCACATAAGAAACACATAAGAAGCACATAAGAAGCACATAAAAAGGTTAGTTACATAAGATTTTGTGGGTTAAATACTGAAAAAATAGGCTTATATGATCTTATATGCCTAATGTAGTTCAATTTATTTTCTGCCTAACTTTTCAACCTATCAACCAAAAGGGAATAAAATGATTAGCTTTTCACTTTCAAAATACGCTGCACTTGCGTCGCTTTTTTATAGGCTTCAGCAAGTGTAGGTGCTGTTATATTAACGTGTCCCATTTTTCGGAAGGGGCGCGTTTCTTTTTTGCCATAAATATGTGGCGTAACACCCGCTATGCTCAAGGCTTGCTCAAAACCTGCGTAATGTACTGCGCCGCTATGCCCTTCTTCGCCCACCAAATTAAGCATCACGGCAGGTGTATGCAGGCTGGTATCGCCTAATGGAAAGCCCAAAATGGCGCGTAAATGTTGCTCAAATTGCGACGTGTGACAGGCTTGACTAAATAAATGTGCGCTATTGTGCGGACGCGGGGCAGCTTCGTTTATCAAAATTTCGCCGTCGAGAGTCAAAAACATTTCGACGGATAAACTGCCGATTATTTGCAGCTTTTCCGCTAATTTTTCGGCTAATTCAGTTGCTTTGACCTCTTGAAATACCGAAATTTGAGCAGGGCAACCTACCAGTTCCACCAAATTGGCATCGCCATGAAAATCCATTTCAACCACTGGGAATGCCCGCATTTCGCCTTGCTCGTTTCGAGCGACCGTCACCGCTAATTCTTTGCGAATAGCGATAAGTTCTTCAATCAACATACTACTATCGGGCAACGCTTCAATCCCCCCCAGGTTGCGAATTATTTTCACTCCTTTGCCGTCATAACCAAAACGCGGTGCTTTCCAAACGAAAGGGAAATGCAGTTTTTCTTCTTTTAAAGCGTTTAAAAGGGCGTTTTTTGTTTCAAAAACAAAAAAAGGAGCTGTCGGAAGACCATTTTTGAGGTAAAATGCCTTTTGAACGGTTTTATCTTGTATAATTTGCAGCACAGCAGGCTGCGGAAACACTTTTTTACCTTCGCTTTCGAGTTTTTGCAAGGCTTCGAGGCTTACATTCTCTATTTCTATGGTCAAAATATCGCATTTTTGCCCAAAATCATAAACTGCTTTTGCGTCAAGCAGGCTGCCTTTTATAAAGGCATTGCAAGCTAAACGCGCAGGGGCTTCGCTATCGGCTTCTAAAACGCGGGTGAAAATATCCCATTTCCGCGTGTCGTACAAGAGCATTTTGCCCAATTGCCCGCCGCCCAGAATACCTAATACTTTGTTCATATTTTTTTGTAAATTTGAAAGGAAATTGCAAAAATGCCGCCGCAAAGGTACGATTGATAGCGGTATTTTATGGAATAAAACGCATTTTTTATAAAAAAACTTGCAAAATTACCGTACCTTTGCGGCTTATTAAGTAGTCGTGTATAAATACTCGCTACATTAAATCCTATTAAATAGGGCGTTCTGAGGTAATGATACCCGTGTTTATTTTGGCTTTGCCTAATTTCGCGATTTGCCGCAGGCGCACTTACCATCGTTCTTTGATTTTTTATCGTATAAAAACAATTATGCTGAGTCGCCGAAGTGTCCGCATCAAAATCATGCAACTGCTTTATGGAAGCGTTGTTTCACAGAAAACACTAACTACCGAAAGTGCCGAGCGAGAATATCGCCGTGTGATTAATCAAAGCTATCAAGCCTATATATTTGCGCTCCAATTGTTGATGCGCGTGTTGGAATACACCGAGCGCGACGACGTTTTTCGCCAAAATAAGTATTTGCGAACCGCCGCCGACGAAGCCTTCGATTTGCGCTTGTTACATAATCCATTGGCGCAAGCCCTAATTGAAAATGAAGCGTTCGCTCGTGCAAGAAGTGTGTATAAACTTAGCACACTTGGCGACCCCGACAATATCAGAAAGTTTTATTTCGACTTTGTAAAAACCGAGCCGTTTCTGGCTTTCGCCCAAAAACCATTAGACGAACTCGCTAACGAGGACTATTTGCAGGTTATTTTGGCTTTGAACAAGCATTTGACGCAAGAGGAAATGTATCAAGAAGCGATTGAAGCCTATTTTAGCGGCTACGATGACGACGCTTCGCTGATAGAGGGAGCCTTGAAAAAATCTATAAAATCGGTTTTAACAAATCCGCTTTTTGTGGAAGTGCATTTGCCCGACGAAGCGACAATCGGCGAATATGGCAGCGATTTTTTATACAAATTAGTGCATTTCAAAGATGCGATTGATGCGCGAGTGAATAGCAAACTCGAAAACTGGGACCCTGAACGAGTAACCATCATCGACCGCATTTTATTGACCATGGCAACCGCCGAATTGCTTTACTGTCCCACTATTCCGCTGAAAGTAACAATGGACGAGTATATAGAATTAGCCAAAATGTATAGTACCGATAAAAGCAAAGAGTTCGTAAACGGCATTATTGACCAAGTTGTGCGCGACCTTAAAACCGAAGGCATTTTGAATAAGTCGGGGCGCGGACTAAATAGCGGCAATAAATAAAAAACGGAATTATCTGCTTGTTGGTTAACCTCAAACCTATAAGGTTTCGAAAACCTCAAACTTGTGGTTTCGAAAAACTTATAGGTTTATGACACGTTCCTAATTATAAAAAACCTTCCTTATGGCGATAAATCAAGATTTACTGAACTTTGGGCAGCTTTTTTTGGAAAATCTGCGTAAAAATACGGTTGTTCTAACAACAGTATTGGTGCTTTTTGTGCTTACCTTCTTGGCGGGCTTGGCGGTGGCTATAAAACTTTTAAAACCGGTGGCAACCGTAAAAACCGAAGACTCGAAGGTGCTGTTGGAAAAGGTGCAAAAAGTTTGCAAATTGGTCACGGTTGAAGGCACGTTTTCCGATATTTATAGCTATAAAGATTACCAGTACTACGATGTGAGTCTTTTTCAAAAAAAAGCGTTGATTGTCGTAAACGCAAAAGTGTTGGTTGGCGTGGACTTAACGAAAGCCTCGTTTAAAGCCGACCATACCGCTAAAACATTGACTATCAGTCAGATACCATCTGCCGAAATTATGAGCATAGACCCTGATATGCGCTATTACGATATTTCGGAGGGCACGTTCAACCAATTTTCGGCCGATGAATTGAGCAAG
>JBEEMU010000280.1:0-2694 GCA_041192485.1 Bacteroidota bacterium
CCCGAAAGCCTACCCGACAGTACGTTGCAAGACCGCTACGTTGTCCGCGAACTGCACAATACAATTGTTGCGCAAAACACGCAGCTGCAAGAACGCCTGCAACAGCGCGATAGCGAACTTCGCGAAACACAAATCAGCCTTGCGGCAAAAGAGCAGCTATTGTATAATACGCAAGAGAAATTGTATCAACAAAAAGATGAAATAGCCAAGCAACAGCAGCAATTAACCCGCGAATTTGAAGCCTTAGCAAACCGTATTTTGGAGGAAAAGTCGGTGCGTTTTTCGTCGCAAAATCAGCAGCAACTCACGCATATTGTGGAACCGCTGAAAGAGCGTTTGCGCGACTTTGAAGAGCGAGCCGACCGAATGGCGCAAACCGAACAGACCGAACGCATCTCGTTGCGCAAAGAAATTGAGCATTTGCGCATCCTTAATCAGCAAATTAGCGGCGATGCCCTAGCTTTGGCAAATGCCTTGAAAGGCGATAGCAAAACACAGGGCGACTGGGGCGAGTTCCGATTGGAAATTCTCTTAGAAAAAGCAGGGCTTTTGCCCGATATTCACTACCGAAAACAGCCCTCTTTTAAAGACGAAACAGGCTCCGATAAACGCCCCGATTTCATTATCAATCTGCCCGACGGCAAATGTTTGGTCGTAGATAGCAAAGTGTCATTAACCGCTTATGAAAAATGTTTTAACGCCACCGAAAACTTAGAGCGCGACCGCCAGACCCGTGCGCATACCGATAGTTTGCGCCGACATATCCGCGACCTAAGCAGTAAAAAATACCAAGACTTATATCAAATAAAATCGCCCGACTTTGTTTTACTCTTCATACCCATAGAACCCGCGTTTTCATTAGCATTGCAAAACGACCCCACTTTGCTCACCGAAGCCATCGAGAGAAATGTTATTTTAGTCACAACTTCCACCTTATTAGCAACTCTCCGAACCGTTGCTTTTATTTGGAAACAGGAAAAGCAAAAGCAAAATGTACTGGAAATTGCTCGACAAAGCGGCAAATTATATGATAAATTGGTCGGATTCGTAGAGGATTTGCAAAGCATCGGCAAACAATTAGACCAAGCCCAGTCTGCTTACCACGCTGCTTTTAATAAACTTTCTGATAGTAAAAAATTTGGCGACACTCTGCTCGGCCGTGCCGAAAAAATACGCGAATTAGGAGCCAACAATACCAAAAAATTGCCAAATGAATTATTCGACGAGTAAAATGGGTATGTTATTCCTTTTGGTTGATAGGTTGAAAGGTTAAGCAGAAAATAAATTGAACCACATAAGGTACTACGTTAAGGTCACATAAGCCTGTTTTTTATAGTATTCAATACCCTGCGCAAGTTATCATTTACACGTTCCTTACTAAAAAAGCCGTATCTTTGCGGCTTCTTGAAATAGGCTATCAACCAAAAATATTCCTTAATCTCTAAATTCAAAAAATTGTCAGCAGAAGAAGTAAAACCCTACGACTCGAGTGCCGCAAAGAAACAACAAGTCGAACAGATGTTTGATAATGTTGCGCCTACTTATGATATACTCAATCGGGTGCTTTCGCTCCGAATCGATGTTTATTGGCGAAAATATGCTATCAATTTGCTGCGAAAAGACAATCCGCAACAGATTTTGGACATCGCAACTGGCACGGGCGATGTCGCACTCGCCTTGCAAAACCAGCTAAAACCCGAACACATTATCGGACTCGACCTCTCGCAGCAAATGCTGAACGTGGGCATCGAGAAGGTAAAAAAAGCAGGATTTAGTCATCATATTGACATGATTCAGGGCGATAGCGAAAATTTGCCCTTCGAAAACAATAAATTCGATGCCATTACCGTTGCCTATGGTGTCCGCAATTTTGAAAACCTCGAAAAAGGCTTGCGCGAAATGCAGCGCGTCTTGCGGCCAGGTGGCAAATTGTGCGTCATCGAATTTTCGCAACCAAAAATTTTTCCAGTAAAGCAGCTTTTTGGACTTTACTTTCGTTATATATTACCGACGATAGGACGCTTAACCTCGAAGGATGCACGCGCTTACAGCTACCTTTACGAATCGGTGCAAGCCTTTCCCGACGGGCAAAATTTTATGGCTATCTTGGAAAAATGCGGTTTTACCGACCCCGAATGGCATCCGCTAACGTTTGGGATTTGCTCGGTGTATATGGCAAGCGTTTCTAAATAATTTATAATTAATTATTACAAAAATAAACAGTATGGGCAACAAAAAAATGAGAAAAAACCTTTTACTCGCAGGATTTGCGCTTTTAAGCCTCTTTTGCAATGCGCAAGGAAGCGGCAGAAACACCAATTTCAATTATTTGGATTTTGCCAATAAACCCTATTATTTTGGCATCACTCTGGGGCTGAATAATGCGGATTTTCGCATCATTCAGTCGGAGCGTTTTTTGCTGCACGACAGCATAAAAAGCATCACGCCGCGACTGGGTACTGGCTTCAATTTGGGCATTGTCACCAATTTAAATGTCGGAAAGTATTTTGACTTTCGCGTATTGCCAACGCTTTCTTTTACCGACCGCCGATTAGAGTATAAAATGCTCAATAATACGACGGTCAATCGCAATATCGAGTCGGTATTTGTGGAGCTTCCGTTTCAAGTGCGCTATAAATCTGCGCCTTACCACGATGTTCGGCTTTTTGTGATTGGCGGCATGAAATACTCTTT
>JBEEMU010000281.1:0-4469 GCA_041192485.1 Bacteroidota bacterium
TAACGTTTCAACGTATCAACCAAAAGGGAATAATGGCGTTTTATTTCGGTGGCTAAAAGCGTGTTTTGTACTATCGGAAGACAAAGGTAGGACATCGCAATTAAATACTTGTCACGGAAATAAGCATTTCTTGCGGATAGTTTTTACGTTGAAAGACATTAAAACGTGCGAACTTAGCTGCGTAGCCGAGAGAAACACGCAGAAACGGGTAATTTAACACCCAAAATAAACAGTTTAAAACTCAAAATAAACAATTTAAAAACGAATAAATTATTTTCAAACCCATAAGCGTGTGTTTAAACGGTACGATTTCAGCGATTTCTTGTCTGAAAAAAAAAGTTGTGTGTAAAAAAAAAGTTGTGGCTATCAGAATATCAATCAGAAAATCACAAGGTCAAACCATTAAATTTTTTTATGAATCATAAATCGTCAATAGCGGTAGCCGCGTTGTTAGAAAGCATGAACCGCATGGAGCAAAAAAGGGCGCGTCTTTTTTTGGAATGGCATTGCCAGCCGAATTCGTTGAGGCAAGAACTAGGGGAAAATCCGCTCGAATTGCTCACCGTGTTCGATGAGTGGCTGCATGTTATTCGCCATAATAAAGCGGTGTTTCTTGAACAAGAAAAAGAAAAAGAACAAGAACAAGAAAAAGATATAGCGCATTGGCTCGCCTTTTATAAACCCGAAAACCCAGATAAAACGCAAGACAAGCTACGCGATTTGTACGACCTACGAAACAATAAGCTGAAAGCCGTATTAGAAGACTTTTTGCTTTTAGAAGCCGCAAAACATAAACCATTTTTGCGCGAAATGGCGATACTCAATATCTACGAGCAACGCGGCATTACAGACTATAAACACTTCGCCGCACGCATAAAACGGCAGCAAGATAATCTGCCAAAACATGGAACGCATATAGAAGGCGATGCGGCTTACAAGAAGCGTTCGCCGCAAAAAAACGCTACACACCCGAAGATTAGTTTAAAAGATGATGAGAAAAAATGGCAACTCGAATCAACGATAGAGCGGTTTAATGCACAGCAGCAAAAGCGCATTCCAGATAACGATGTGGTGAGCGCATCGGAAAAGCTCGATTTGTTGTTCATGACACATAAAATACGCTACCTTTGCGACGCGCTTACCCGAAATAACCTAAAAAGCACCGACCTGCATATTCATTTAGCTGGCGAAACCGAACTGATTGCTTGGATAGAAGCGCACCAAGCGGTAAAAGAAAAAGGCACCTTATTAAATATTTATTTTGATGTGTATAAAATGATAAAGATAAAGGACAGGGAAACTGCGAAACCTTATTATGAAAGCTTGGTTGATAGCCTCAAAAAATATGGGCAGCAGATTGCCGATTTCGAGCGAAATGAGTTTTGCACCTACGCCTTAAACTACTTAGCCCGCGGCGTGAACAATAATGAAGACGGCGCACGCAAACTTTTTTTTGACCTAAACACCGACCTTGTAACCCTGAAATTGCACAAGATGACTCCGACAAACTTAAGCAATATTGTAAAATGTGGGCTGCGCGTTGCGCCTATCAACGCAGTTGAACGCTTTTTAGAAATCGTAAAAACCGATTTGCAAAACGCAACGCACATGCCCATTATTCAATATTGTCAAGCACTCATCTATTATGAAGAAAAAAAATACCAAGAAGTCTTGGACACGCTACCCGAAGAAAAAGCCATTGCCGACGTATATTATCCGCTGAATTTGCGTGCCTTAAAACTAAAAACGTATTTTTTTACCGACGAAACAAACCTTGATGACGACTCATCTACTCAAAATACCCCGCCCTTCAAGCTACTCTTAAAAGCATTTCGAAAGTTTTTGAAAGAGCGCACAAAAACAAACTTATTCGACGAGCTGCGTGTAAGAAAACATACAGAAAGCATCGACTTCATCGATAAACTTTACGATATAAAGCACGGGAATAATCGCACGTTCAACAACCTTTCTGCCACCGAACAAAAAAACTATTTAGCCGAAGTGTATAGCCTAATCGAAGACAATCCTGATGTGATTGATAAAGAATGGTATGCGAGTGCGATGGAAGAAATGAAATAAGAGATGAAATAAGAGATGAAATAAGAGATGAAATATATGCGTTATTTAGCGAAGAATCAACACCTTTTCGGTAGAAACTACATTATCTATTGTAGTAAAAACAACGATATAAACGCCTGTTTCTGCGGCAGTTAGCACTATATTGTTCGCAGAGTTTTGTGCCGCAACCAACTGCCCAAGACTATTGTAAACGGCAATACTGCGCAGAGCAGCTGCTGACGTAATATGCAAAACGTCGCCGCTGCGTAGTGGGTTCGGGCTAACTGTGCTTACTGCGGAGCGATTCGATGCGGTAACGTTTACGGCATTGAAAACCAGAGAGGCGGCAAGTGTTTGGTCTTTACCACCCTTGGTTTCAATGTTTTCGGTCACAACTCCGGTTATCGTCATTACTTTATCGGACGTGCCGACTGCGCTCGCTGCCAACTTAGAAAGCGAAATACTTAGAACCCCCAAAGAATGGTTGTTGAGTACCAATTTGGCAACATTAGCTGCTGCGCCAAACCACGAATCGCCGTTATAAGTAACGCTTATGGGCGAATCGGCGGCAACAACCGCGTTATTGTAGGGCATTTCTACATCGAGCGCAGTAACGGCTGTTTGCGCCGCCGAAACCGACACGTCGATAGTTAAAAAATGGCGACCGTCGGCCAAAAGGGAATCTTTCACTATGGTCAGCGAAGCGGTTTGCGCCGAAGCGTGGAGGGCGAAAAAGCCCATTGTAAGAAAAAGTACTAGGATTTTTTTCATGATTGAAAAATAAAAATTAATAATATTGTTTTTTATTGTCACTCGCTTTCCAACAATGTTCCACCATCGTTTTCTTTGTAGCCGTTTCGTGGAAAAAACGGTGAGCAACAAGCTACATACTGAGTTATAGAAAAAAAAGTGCTTATGTGACAGTGTTCTCAAAATAAAACTTACTTATAATCGAAAATCGTGAAAAAGCCATCATTTTGTCGTAATTTTGCGCCATAAAAAACGTAAAAATGAAATTTTCGCACCTGCATTGCCACACGCAATTCTCTCTTTTAGACGGAGCAGCCGATATAAAACGCTTATTCAAAAAAGCCGTTGATGACGGAATGCCAGCTGTGGCCATAACTGACCATGGCAATATGTTTGGCGTATTCGATTTTGTGGCCGAAGCCGCAAAATATAAAGGAGCCATAAAACCCATCGTCGGTTGCGAATTTTATTTGGTAAACGACCGCCATATCAAAACATTTAAAGACGGCGTAAAAGACAAACGCTACCACCAACTCTTTTTAGCAAAAAACGAACTCGGCTACAAAAACCTCACCAAAATGTGTTCGCTCGGCTACATGGAAGGGCTGTATTCGAAGTGGCCGCGCATCGATAAAACACTCGTAGAACAATATCACGAAGGCTTGATTGCCACAACTTGCTGCATCGGTGCCGAAGTGCCACAAGCTATTTTGCACGAAAGTGAAGAAGCCGCCGAGAAAAAGTTTCTCTGGTGGCTCAATATTTTTGGCGACGATTATTATGTAGAACTGCAACGGCATTTCACACTCGGCGATGCAAACTACTCGGAAGACCGCGAGAAACTGACCAAATCGCTGACACGTGACCAAGAAAAAGTTAATAAAGTATTATTGCGGTTCGCCGCAAAACACCATGTAAAGGTTATTTGTAGCAACGATTCGCATTATGTGGACAATGCCGATTTCAATGCACACGATATTTTATTGTGTGTAAACACCGCGACTTCGCAAAGCACAGGGCTGAAAATTGACGAAGAAACGCAGGAAAAAGGCAAGCGGTTCGCTTTCGCAAACGACCAGTTTTATTTTAAAAAGACGGCGGAAATGGCAAAAGTCTTTCACGACCTCCCCGAAGCCTTAGATAACACCAACGAAATAGTCGATAAAGTAACGCCGCTCAACCTCAAAAAAGATATTTTACTGCCAAACTTCCCCATTCCAAAAGGCTTCGATACGCAAATGAACTATTTGGAAGACCTCACTTGGCAGGGCGCACGCGAGCGGTATCAAGGCGCGTGGGACAGCCCCGAAGTGAAGGAGCGCATCGAGTTTGAGCTGCACACGATTCGCACAATGGGTTTCGCGGGCTACTTCCTTATTGTGTCCGATTTTATTAAAGAAGGGCGCAATATGGGCGTGTATATTGGGCCAGGTCGAGGCTCCGCCGCCGGCTCCGTAGTGGCGTACTGCACAGGTATCACCAATATCGACCCTATAAAATACAACCTGCTTTTTGAGCGTTTCCTCAACCCCGACCGTAAAAGTATGCCCGATATCGATACGGATTTTGATGACGAAGGTCGGCAAAAAGTGATTGATTATGTGGTACAAAAATACGGACGAAACCAGGTTGCGCAAATTGTGACTTATGGTACGATGGCG
>JBEEMU010000282.1:0-4383 GCA_041192485.1 Bacteroidota bacterium
CTACGGTCGCGGTTTTGGTACAACCTAATGCGTCTGCTATCGTTACGGTATAAATACCTACCCCAATATTCGCAATTTGGGCAGTTGCTTGGGTTGGTGTAGTACTCCATTGATACATATAAGTACTGCCTGCACCGCCTGTAACTATTGCCATCGCTGCGCCGTTTGTCTGTCCGCAATCCGCGTCGGTTGTGCTTGTTGTTAGGCTTAAAGGCGTAGTGGATTGTAGCGTATTTGGCGTAAGCGAAACGCCTCTAAATGCGGTATTCGCGGGAGCCGTTGCAGCTGCAACGAATACGGTATCTGATGGCTTTTGGTCATAACCCGCCGCGTCGACCACATAAACTAAGCTACTCGGAGCTGTACCAATCACATAAACTACATCGCATATTTTGCGTACTGTGATATTGGTAACGGTTCCGCCTGCAAATGTAATGCGGCTGTTTTGTTTCCAAACATTATTTACTTTCGACCATTTCTGAACGCCGCCGCCTGCTTGTACAGAACGAGCATCAACGACGTATAATACATCGCTATTAGCAACCGTATCGCTCATATTCACAAATTGGAAAGAAGCATAAGTAGGAGCATTTCCGCCACCAGTTGTCGTTGGGAAACCAGGTAAAGGTGTCGTGGTTTGCCCCGCTGTTGTTGGTAAACCCGTTCCGATAGAATACACCGTACTTACTGCTCCGACTGTACCTGCTGCATATAATTGCCCATCGAAAATACCGATAGCGCGTGTATTGATAGCTGTCGTGCTTAGTTGTGTAGAAGTCGCTGTGACACTACCCGCAGCCAAATGGCGTGTACCGCCGCTTGTACCGCCGCCGCCGCCGCCGCCGCCAGCTGCGCCGCCCGAACCCCAGAAGGCTGTGCCATCAACGGTTGCTGCACCGCGCATCGCCATATTTGTATAGCCCGTTCCTGTGGTAATACCCGTTTTCGTGTCAATCGTCCCGTCGGCACTGATAAGCGCGATGACGCGGTCAGATGCGCCGAAACTTTGCGTATTCGCGGTTCCTGGTGTTGCCGCATAGCCTGCCATGACTAATTTTGTGCCATCGACCGAAAGTTGCAGGGCCGCTTCGCTGGTGCTGTTACCGCTTGTCGCAAAAGGGGCATTACCGCCACTCGTCGCTACTGGCATCGGAATGGATTGCGCCAAGGTCAAAGTGCCGCCGCCTACGGTGTATTCATCTAAAAATACAGCTTGTGCGGCATTGTTTAAAGGTGCTGCGCCGTCGCCAACTCGCGCAATAACGATATTGCCGGGCGTGAAGGGGCCACCAACGACTACAGGCATCGTGGCAATAATGGTGCCTTGCATACCGCTCGTAATATCGGCATCTGACTGATATTGATAGGTGCCAGCCATCGTGATAATAATGGTGTAGTCCCAAGTAGCACAAGCCGTTGAGTTGCCAAAGCTCGTTGGATTGGTCGGGAATGTCGCCTGCGAGCCGTTTACGTCGTGGCAACCAAGCGTACAGCTGAAATTGACGGTATCGCCAACCTGCACATTTAAAATAGCAGGAACGAACTGATAGTTAGTTACGATAACGGTGTGCAGTATTTGTGCTTGAGCAACCGCCCACACTGCCATGCTCATGACGAGCGAGAATAGAACTTTTTTCATTGCGAAATGGAATTAAAGTATATAGTATGTATGATATAATGATGTAGGATATATGCTAACTTATTGTTTATTTTATTTTTAATAAATATGACTTTATTCGTAATAAAAAGTTTAAACTAACCAATTACGTTTTTCTAATACATTCTTTATTTCTAATACATTATTTAACGATGTAAAAGTCCTACCTTATTTTTAAACTAAGGTGTACATTTTAATCGCTTTGTACGAGTATGAATAGCCATTATAGAGAATAATAGGCTTATTATCAATTAGTTAAATTATAAAATAGAGGTAAAAGATTGAAAGACTGAAACATAAAAGATGACTATTCTTAGGTAATCTTCTTATGTGGTTTTTTATGTGGTTAAAAAATAGTTGCTTATATGTTTTAATCTATCACCCGAATGGGAATAAAACAAGGTTTGCTAAACAATTTTAAAAAAAGAAATTCTTTTTCATACAAAAAATAAAAAAAAGAAGGAACTTTGCAGCCCCGTAAGAGGTTAGTATTAAGGGGCGTTTATTTCTACCACGACTAAAAATCAATCTTCAAAATATACACATATTGGAACATCTATTACTATTAGCGCAGCAACCTGCAACTTGGGGCAGCATTTTTGTCCTCACTTTTTTAGAAATTATCTTAGGCATCGACAATATCATCTTTGTTAGTATCGTTGCTAATCAACTGCCCGAAGCGCAACAGCCGCGAGCGCGTTTCTGGGGCTTAGTGTTGGCTATGCTTTTCCGCATTATCTTGCTTTTCTTTATCAGCTTTATCTTAGGCTTGGATAAACCGCTCTTTACTGTGCCGATAATTGAACACGGCATGAGCGTCAAAGATATTATTTTGCTTATCGGCGGTCTGTTTTTAATGTATAAATCGGTGACGGAAATCCACGAAAAATTGGATGGACACACCGAAGAAACGAGCGGTTTACTTGCTACAAGTGTCACCTCGGTTATGTTTCAAATTGCGGGTGTCAATCTCATATTTTCCATAGATAGCATTTTAGCGGCTATCAAATTGACGCATGAAATACCGATTATGATGGTGGCTGTCGTGTTGAGTATGCTTATTACGATGGCGTTTTCTACGATGGTGAGTACGTTTATCAATAAGCACCCGTCTATTCAATTATTAGCTCTATCGTTTCTTATTTTACTCGGCGTGATGCTCGTTGCCGAAGCTTTCGGCTCGGAAGTCCCGAAGGGTTATTTGTATTTCGGCATCGCTTTCTCGCTTTTTGTGGAGCTGCTTAATATGCGTTACCGCAAAAAACAAGTCCCCGTTCAGCTGCATGGCGTTTTAGACGATGCGCAAGACGAAAACGTCGATGGCTTTTTGGAAGGAAATTAGACTTTTAGAACCTTACTCCTGTCATGGTAGAGGTTTTACCATTTTTAACGACATCTAACGAATGGCTTATTATCTAAACGCCGCGCCCTTCGCCAATCTTTCCATTTTTAACCGTATTTTTAACCATTCAACCATTTTTATAGCCACAATTTTGCTGCTATAAAATAACCCATACCATTGAAGAAGCTATAAATCGACAATTAGCGCATTATCCGTATCATATCGGACAGCTGGTTTTTATTGGTAAAATGGTTTGTTCGGATAATTGGAAATCTCTTTCTATTCCGAAAGGAAACTCAAGGGCATAATACCCATTCAATTTTATGAAAATAGTTTGGGTATGTTTATTTAAGATTTTTACCTTTGTTTCTTTAAAAATATGTACCTTTGTGCCTTTAATTTTCAGTAGAAATTTACCTTTTCAACCAGTTCGGAAAATATGTTTTTATTATATGGAGCCAATGGCTATACCGCTCAACTAATCATAGAAACGGCGTTGCGCGAAGGCTTACAGCCTATTTTAGCTGGCCGCAATGAATTGATTATAAACGATTTAGCTAAAAAATACAATCTTTCGTGCCGCGTTTTTGACTTGGAAAATCTTGATACAATCGTTCAACATATTTCTGATGTAAACGTGGTGCTACATTGTGCGGGGCCTTTTATGTTCACGGCAAAACCGATGATTGAGGCCTGCATTTTGGCAGGCGTACATTATTTAGACATTACGGGCGAAACCGATGCATTTGAAATGGCCGCAGATGCAGGTAATCGCGCCGCCGAAAAAGGAATTATGTTGATGCCAGGTACAGGCTTCGATGTGGTTCCAACAGACTGTATGGCGGTGCATTTACACGAAAAAATGCCCGATGCAAGTCATTTAACCCTCGCTTTTGCGATGCGTGGCGGCGGCCTTTCACACGGAACAGCCAGTACAGCCGCTCAAAAAATGGGGACAGGCGGCTTGGTGCGCCGCAACGGTAAGCTGGAAAAAGTGCCAACTGTTTGGAAACATAAAGTGATTGACTTTGGCCAGAAACAACTTATGGCCGCAACTATCCCTTGGGGCGACCTCGTAACGGCTTTTCACTCTACTAAAATCCCTAATATTGCCGTTTATTTGGCAATGCCGCCAAAATTGGTGCGCACAATGCGGGTAGAAAATTACTTTCAGTGGCTCTTTCGAATGGATTTTGTGCGCCGCTTCATTCAAAAGCGCATTGATGCCCGCCCCGCAGGGCCTTCCGAAGATAAACGCAATAACGGCGAGAGCTATATTTGGGGAGAAGTAGAAAACCCCAAAGGCGAACGGTTAACAAAACGCTTTAAATGCGCCGAGGGCTATAATTTAACGGCTTTTATGTCGGTCTATATTCTCAAAAAA
>JBEEMU010000283.1:0-11240 GCA_041192485.1 Bacteroidota bacterium
CCCGTATAAGTGGCTATAATGTATATGAATTTCAATTTAACACCCTCGTGTTTGCGATGCACTATTCCTTGCCTTGGCGTATCAATTTTGGCAAAAAGAAAGAAGCTGCTTTTTGAAAAAAATTTTAGAGCGTTCCGAATTTCAAAAAAACCTGCCGCTTGTTTAAACAACAAGTTGCAGGTTTTTCTCCTAATTATAGTCAAAAGGGTATTTGATGCTTGAATCAGTAAAAATAAAAAAAATTCAAACCGATGGAATTAAATGAACGAAATGATTGTTATAAATTACAAGGTAGTTGGTTATAACCAATACTGGCTTTAAACTAATAGTAATAAACAATCATTTTTTCAAGTTTAACAATCATTTTTTCAAAAAAATCCATGGAAGTATTAGATCAAGATTACAACCGTAATAGCAACACGGCTATTACGAGCGACGAAAAAATGTGGTCGATTATTGCGCATTTGAGCGCGATAATTCACCCGTTTGGCGGTTTTTTCGTCTTTCTTTGCCCCTTAGTCATCATGCTCGCCTTTAAAGATGGCTCGCGTGTGATTTACGAACAAGCAAAAGAAGCACTTAATTTTCAAATTTCGCTGATTTTGCTCCAAATATTAGCGGTTATTTGCGCTATCACGCTTCTGGGCATTCCCGTTGCTATTTGTATCTGGCTGTTTATGTCTATCGGCTCGTGGCTGTTTCCTATTATTGCAGCTATCCGATTGAGTGGCGGCGAGCGTTATCAATACCCGTTTACGATTCGGTTATTGTAGTTTTTCGGTAAGCCCTTTTAGGGCTTTGAAACACGGATTTTATGGATTAGTCACAAATTAACGCGAATTTCAGCTGTATTTTCATAAAAAAACAGTGTCGTTCCGTGACTAATCCATAAAATCCGTGTTGCTACTGCGCTCGTAAGATTTGCCGCAATCGCTGTTTTTTTTTGTCATACTGTCAAAATAGCCTGTAAAAAAGGCGAAAAAACTGTCAAAAAGTCTTGTTTTTGAGTAAAAAAGCGTGTTGGAATAAATTTTGAATGAAAGAGAAATATAAAGGGAATAGGTAAAAAAGAACATCGCCTATTCGCAACAAAAAATATATTTTATTTTCATAACAAAGAATTTATAACAAAGAATTTATAACAAAGAAACAATGCGTTCAGGAACAATTAACGTACAAACGGAGAATATTTTTCCGATAATCAAACAATTTCTTTATAGCGACCAAGAGATTTTCTTGCGCGAACTCGTGAGTAATGCGGTAGATGCAACCAGCAAATTGCGGACATTGGCCTTGCGGGGCGATGTGAAAGGCGAAATCGGCGATACTTCCATCGAAATCATGTTAGATGCCGAAGCTAAAACACTCACTATCCGCGACAAAGGAATTGGCATGACGATAGACGAGTGCGAAAAATACTTGAATCAGGTAGCATTCTCGTCGGCACAAGAGTTTTTAGATAAATACAAAGCCGACGGCGCAAATATCATCGGACATTTCGGCTTGGGCTTCTACTCGTCGTTTATGGTGGCCGAGCGGGTGCAAGTTATCACAAAATCATTCCAAGAAGACAGCCTGGGCGCAACGTGGGAATGTGACGGTTCGCCTAATTTTACCCTTGCGGAAAACGACAAAACGGAGCGCGGCACCGACATCGTTTTGCATTTGACGGAAGCCGATGCCGCCGACTACGACAACGCTCGCATCAAAGGTTTGCTCGATAAATATTGCAAATTTTTGCCCGTAGAAATCAAATTTGAAGGCGAAACTATCAATAACCCGTCGCCTTTGTGGAAAAAAACGCCGACCGAACTGTCGGAAGAAGACTACAAAGGTTTCTATCAAGAGCTTTATCCGTATAGCGCAGAGCCGCTTTTCCACATTCATTTGAATATCGATTATCCGTTTAATTTAACGGGCGTTTTGTATTTTCCACAGTTGAAAAACCAAATGGAAGTGCAAAAAAATAAAATCCATTTATACTGCAATCAAGTATTCGTGACCGACGAAGTGAGCGCGATTGTCCCCGACTTTTTACAATTGCTGCACGGCGTTATCGACTCGCCCGACATTCCGTTGAATGTTTCGCGCTCGGCCTTGCAATCCGATAGAAATGTGAAACGCATCACACAATACATTTCTAAAAAAGTAGCGGAAAAATTGGACGAAATGTTTAGAAATAACCGCGAAGATTTCGAAGGAAAATGGGAGCATATCGGGCCGTTCATCAAATACGGAATGCTTACCGACGAGAAGTTCGAGGAACGCGCTCGGAAGTTCTCTTTATTACAAAGTATTAATAAACAAAACAGCGATAAACAACACTTTACCTTAGCCGAATACCGCGAAAAAATAGCACCTTCGCAAACCGATAAGAATGAAACGGTGGTGCATATTTATAGCAATCAGCCGAAAGAGCATGATGCTTATATTGCCGCAGCAACGGCGAAAGGGCTTGATATTTTGGTAACTGATAATATCATAGATGCACACTGGTTGCAACTGTTGGAGCAGAAATTGGACAAAGTGCAGTTCAAACGAGTAGATGCCGACACCGTGGACAAATTGGTGGAACGCGAAGACGCACTCGAAAGCATTTTGAGCGAAACGGAACAGGAAACCATCAAAACGATTTTCAATGGCAAAGTCGGCACCGGCGCAACCGTGGAGCTTCGCGCATTGACGGCTACCGACGCACCCGTGCAAATCACGCGCCCCGAATGGATGCGCCGCATGAAAGAAATGCAAATGATGCAAGGCATGGGCGCAGGCATGGCCGATTTCGATATGTATAATGTGGTGATAAACACAAATCACCCACTCGTTACTGAAAAAATATTGAAATCGGAAAGCGAAGAACAAGGCAATATCGCGGCGTATCTCTACGACTTGGCGCGTTTGCAACAAAACCTCTTGAAAGGAGCCGATTTGACGGCATTTATTAATAAAAGTGTGGGATTTTTATAATTTTTCAGCATCTTAGCTCATTTGTAAAAGCATTACCAAACCTCAAAAGTTTGGCAATGCTTTTCTGCTTTTGACCCCGCCGAATAGATTTTTTGTCGTATCTTTGCGTTTTAAAATAAATTTTTTATCCTGTAAAACACCCAAACGCGCCCATTCCGCCGATTGAATGGTTATAGTAAAACCTGTTTTTTTATTCGTATATTATCCTATTTTTCTATGCCTGTCATTCTTGATTTTCAAAACGAATTAGTGAGTACTGTCCGCTTTTTACACTCGAAAGGCTGGGCTGTGGCTACGTCGAGCAATTATTCCTTTCGCGAAAGCGGCCAAACCAATTTTTATATTTCGGAAAGCGGCGTGGACAAAGGCGAGTTTAATCGCCACCATTTAATCTATATAGATGCAAAAGGTGTGCCGCTCGAAGAGCCGTATCGCCGAGTTTCTGCCGAAACAGATTTGCACTGCACGCTTTACGCGCTTTTTCCTAAAACGCAATGTGTGCTGCATACGCATAGCATTTTGGGAACTATTTTATCGCAATTGTATCGCTACGACGATGAGATTGTGTTTAAAAACTACGAGTTGCTAAAAGCCTTTGAAGGCATAAAAACGCACGAAACAATGGTGCGCATCCCTATTTTTACCAATACGCAAAATATTCATAGCCTATCAGACGAATTGCGCAATTATGTGAAAAAGTATCCCGATACTCGCGCATTTCTAATTGCCGGACACGGTTTATACACTTGGGCAAGCTCTATCGCTGCGGCGAAACGGCAAGTGGAAGCAATTGAATTTTTATTGGATTGTGAGTATAAAAAACGCTTATTGATGAAAAACTAAGAAATACGACTTAGCTTATGTTGGCAAACACCTTATTTAGATGGTTTATATCGATGCACTACCGCAATATGAAGCGGTGGCTGCACGACCCGCACGGCGCACAAGCACAGGTTTGGCACGAGCTGATAGAGAGTGCAAGCGACACGGAATGGGGCAAAAAATATGGCTTCAAGCACATGAAAAAAGTCGCTGATTTTCAGAATGCCGTTCCTTTCAGCGAATATGACGATTTGAAACCCTATATAGAGCGCATGATGTTGGGCGAAGCCGACGTGTTGTGGCATGGCGTGGTGCAGCGTTTCTCGAAATCGAGCGGCACAACAAGCGATAAAAGTAAGTTTATACCAGTTTCCGACGAAAATTTGGACACTTGCCACTTGAAAGGCGGACACGACATTATGGCGGCATGGTACCACAATAATCCATATAGCAAACTCTATCAAGGCAAATTGATGGCATTAGGCGGCACACACAAGCCCCTTGCTACTCACCCTGATACGGTAGTCGGCGATGTGTCGGCAATTATGCTGGATACGATGCCGTTTTATGCCAAATACTTTTTTGCGCCGACCCTCGATGTGGCGTTGATGGATAAATGGGAAGACAAAATAGAGCAAATGGCGCAGCAACTTATCAAAGAAAATATTACGATGATGAGCGGCGTGCCTACTTGGACATTAGTCTTATTGCGGCGTATTTCCCAAATTACAGGAAAGCAAAACTTATTGGAAATATGGCCTAATTTTGAGTATTACGCCCACGGCGGCGTTAGTTTTGAGCCTTATAGAGCGCAATTTAGGCAGTTTTTGCCCGAAAAGGTGCGCTTTATCAACGTTTACAACGCTTCAGAAGGCTTTTTTGCGGCACAATTAGACAATGAAGGCTCCGACATGACGCTTCTATTAGACAGCGGCACGTTTTACGAATTTATACCGATGGACGAATTTGAAAAAAAGCAGCCGAAAGCCTTGCAATTGCACGAAGTAGCCTTGAATACGAATTATGCCTTGGTTATCAGCACGAATGCGGGCTTGTGGCGGTATTTGGTAGGCGATACGGTGCGTTTTACCTCGCTCGCACCTTATAAAATACAAATTTCGGGCAGAACGAAACATTTTATCAATGTTTTTGGCGAAGAGGTGATGATAGAAAACACCGACCGCGCCTTGGCACAAACCTGTCAAGAATTGGGCGGAACCATAAATGAATACACCGTTGCACCCATTTTCATGGAAGGCGCAACCGGAAAAGGCGGCCACGAGTGGTTGATAGAATTTGATACATTACCCGCCAATTTGACGGCTTTCGCCGAAAGGTTAGACGAAAATCTGAAACAGCTAAACTCGGATTATGAGGCAAAACGCTACCAGAACATTGCCCTGCAAACCCTGAAAATGCACGTTGCACCCGTCGGCACTTTCCACGCTTGGCTGCGAAATAAAGGCAAATACGGCGGACAGCATAAGGTGCCGCGACTGAGCAACGAGCGCAACTATTTGGAGGATATTTTAAAAATGGCAAATCTTTAACATTGTTTTTGAAAATCTTGAAACTTTCCAATTCTTTTTTTCGTCTTAGAAATGAGTAAAGGATAACTTCCTTCGTTTTTTTACTCGTTCCTTAAAAGAATATGCAATTTTTTTAATAGTTAAAATCCCAATTGAATGAAAAAGCCAACCTTCTTTTTTTTTAGTATAGCACTCTTTTTTTCTACCTTTACGACGGCGCAAACGCCCGAAAACAGCCTTCCTAACTTGGAAAAACGCCTTGGACAAGGCGATAAAACGGCTTTCATCGACTTAGCTTCGCCGTTAGACGACCACTCGGTTTATGTAGAAAAAGTAGCGATGAATAATAATGACTTTAAGACAACCGTTCGAGCGGTTGCCCAACGTATTTTGACAGAGAATACCCTGTTTTTTAAAATAGAATTGCGCATAGACACCTCGCTTTCGCAAAAAGACTTTAAGGCATTTCTTACCGAAAACGACGCGCAATTAAAATTTGACAAACGAGCCGAAATTTGGCTAATCACGCCGCTAGAAAAACGCCCGATAGATTACACCTTGCGGAAGGTGACAGACGCTACGTTGGAAAAAATAGCAACTCGACACTTGTTCAATAAGACCTGGGTCGTGGAAAGCGGTATCGATAAACTCATTGCCGCGCATAGCACCGAAGCACTTTGGCAAATAGCCGCACACTTATTTCGCACCCGAACGCGCTTCAATCGCCCCGATTTTACCACAAGCGAACACACCGATTTGCTGCGTTTGCTCACCAATTGCGAGGTAGGCGTAATGGGCGATGTAAATGGCAAAAAAAACGTTATTTCTTACGATGCCGACAATGATTACGGGGCGAAAACCCAGCTTAATATGCTGATTTACTATTTGACGCATCATAAAGATTATGAATGGGACGCAGAAATGGGCGCATTTAAAAATACAAAAGAAACGCCAAAACCAGCCGACAGATTAGCCGAACTGTATGGAAAAATAAAATCGCACGACGAGCCGTTGGCTATCGGAGCTTTTGTGGCTTTAGCCGAAATGCCGACCGATATGGTTGAAAAATTATTTAAAGAAAATAAAACAAATTATACCAATCAGTGGAACTCCGCCTTGCCACACGAAGACTTCGGCGTTCGCATACTCTTACAGCTTACGAACCTAACGGCTTATTGCCGCGAGCGGCAAATAGATTATAAAGGCAGCGGCAATTTTCATAAATATTGGGCAAAGTTGCGCAGCGCAAAGGATTTTAAAACACGCTATGCCGCAGAAAACGATATACTGAAAACCTTTACCTATAAAGATATTACAGCACTTGAATTTTGGGGCATTGTTTACCAAAACGACTATAAAAACACGTTTAGCGTCGGCCGAATTGTGGATAAGTGGTACTCGAAACACTGGGCAGACGTGACCGAAAACGAAGAAAACCTTTGTCTTTACCTGAAAAAAGCAGCAATATTCAAAGAATTTGGCATCGTAGGCAATTGCAATAATTATTTGCGGAAATTTGGAAATATGTCGCCCGAAGCCCAGCAAGCCATTTTAACAACCGCGCAAAAAAGCAAAGATAGCGACGTGCAACAAGAAGCCGAAATAATTCCGACGCTTCCCCCTATTTTAGACTCGCCGACTACGCCAAAAACCTGCCCTGAATGTACACCTTACGCTTTCGACGATTTATTGAAAAATGCCGACGTTACAGCATTTTATGATATGTCTAACAAATTGAATAACAACCACTTGAACTACAATGAATTGTATGATGTTTTGCGATACGATATAACCGATGCTTTTATTAGCGGCGGCGGCTCTAAACGCAGTGAAGGCGTAGAAAACGCCATCAAATTATTGGAAGCAACCTTTAAAACAACCCTGGGGTTTGAGCAGAAATATTATAAACAAAATTACTGGTATTACGACTGCGCAGAGCGAGCCGCCGAATGGCAACAGTATTTACAAGACAAAAAATTAGTGGAAATAGACAAAAACGAACCAGAATCGCTTAGTATTCGATAGGAAATGTTTTTTTAAAACGAATGTCGAAGGATTTTGGGCAAAAAATGTAATTGCATATTCTTTTAGAAAGCCGTACCTTTGCCAGACAATTTAACGTTCAATTAACCTATATATTGTTTATTATGGCAAATAAAATTACTCTTACTGCGCTTTTCGCCTTTTCTACGCTGATAATTGCGGTAGCGCAAAAAGCAAAGCCGAACAGCCTCGCTCGCTATATTGCGCCGAGTGTTATCGTAGGAAGCCAAATCCATCTTATCTGTCCTTACGACACCCAAACACTTGAGTTTTCTGATGGCAACGACGAAAGCGGCAACGTTTCTTCCAGTACGATTGATAGCCTCGCTCCCTTTTTGCGTATAGCAGAATGTACGCCGCAAACGATTCGCATCGAGTGGCATCTACCAATTGATGGCAATTCGAGTAGTTCGACGTTTACTTTGCGTAAAAATAATGCGGTCATTTATACAGCCGTCAATACTGCACAAACCTCAGCTCTAAATATCCCTACGCCGAGCCTAAGTCAAGGCGATGCCTTGCAAATAAATGTGCAACGCGGCACGCTTCATTATCAATTTAATGCGGTTTTCGTTACTAGTTTACTAACGCCATTTCTTGCGTCGGGCAATGCGCCTATGCCGATGGCAACGGTAGAAATCGTGCATCCGCGCAGAGTGCATACGATGATGCGCGATACGCCTAATAATGTCGCCGGGCAATGCCTCTATGTGCATGACGCGGAGAATGTCACCGCGGCTTACTATCGTACAACTGATGTTCTTAGCGTCTTAAATTCGTCGACAATTGACCTAACGGATAGCTTATACAATGCAGCAATCGCAGGTAAAACAGCGTATATAACCCATGATTACAGTGTTGGAAACTGCGATAATGATAATAGCTCGCAGCCTTCCATCAAAGTTGCCGATGTGTATCCGAACCCGAGCGAGGAGTCGTTTCATATTCAGTATGACGCTAAAATGCCAAGCGATGTGAAGGTGACTGTTTCGGATTTGCAGGGGCGCGAAGTTTTTTCGTATCAAGGCAATAGTCAAGCCGAAGGCTCCCATCAAATTACGATTGACAATTTGCCAAAAGGCGTTTATATCTATTTTTTGCAAAAAGATAATCAAATTCAGCGCGGAACGCTTGTAAAACAGTAGAAAATAAAAGATGCTTTGGAAATGGTATGACGCAACAGTCACCGCTATCGAACAACTCACACCGACAACCCGTCGGTTTTGTCTTGCCGTAAACGAGGTCGAAATTTTTGATTTTAAGGCGGGACAGTTTGTCACATTCGATTTGCCTATTAGCCAAAAACGGCTACAACGCTGGCGCAGCTACTCAATTGCTTCTGCGCCCGTAGGCAATAATGCCTTCGAACTGTGCATTGCTCGGTTGGAAAACGGGGCAGGAACGCGCTACTTTTTCGAAGAAGTAGTGGTCGGGACAATAGTAAGATTTAAAGGGGCAGATGGCGGTTTCGTCTTGCCGCAACACATCGATACCGACCTTATCTTAGTTTGCACAGGCACTGGAATTGCGCCTTTTCGCGCCATGATACACGATATTTTTAGTAAAAAAATACCGCATAAAAAAATCCACTTAATTTTTGGAACGCGCTTTGCTCCCGATATTTTATACCTTTCGGAGTGGCGCGAACTAGCTGAAAAACACCCCGAATTTTCCTTTTCGGCCGCACTTTCACGCGAAGAGTTAGCGCCATTTCATCATGGGTATGTACACCGTATTTATACCCCCGAACTGAAAAATGAGGGTACAACCTATTTTTTATGCGGCTGGCAAGCTATGATAGATGAAGCCAGAAAGCGATTAAACGAAGCAAATATCCCCGACACGCAAGTGCATTACGAGTTGTATGGTTAAAAAGATTCTTAAAAAAGAACGCTCCCGAAACGTGGTTTCGAGAGCGTTCTTTTTTAAGAAACGGGTACATGATAACTTGCTTAGTTTTATCTCAGCCCTCTAAAGCTCTATTCATAATATAGCGGAATTGACTGATTCTATAGCAAAATAATTGTCGCCATTCTTATTCCATTTTTATTAATTTAACGATTTCGCTATTCGGGAAATGTAGAAAATACACGCCATTCGTCAAGCCTTTTAAGTTTACTTCTTGGTAAGTAAACCCCTTCTCTACTGCGATGCTGCGCACGGTTTGCCCGATGCTGTTTGTTAGTTGAAGCAGCGCGTTATAGGGCAAGGGTTCGTTCCATGCGAGCCGCGTATGGTCGCTTGCGGGGTTTGGAAACAATCTAAAGCCCCCGAAATTCCCCGAAGGCAGACTTTCGTCCGCGCTTGTCAGCGTATCGCAAGTGCTACCCGTTAAAGCACCGAGCCGATAGTTCGGGTTATGTGGGATAGTACCATTGTTTACCGTAGGCAAGCGGAGCGCGTGTTGCTGCACATTGCAAGCCGCACCGAGCGCGTCGGGGTTGTCGATGATGCTGTAATAAAAATGGTCGCTAAAACAAGTAATGTATATTTTATTATCGGGCGCGAGTTGCATAGACAAGAAATTAGCGATTCCGAAATTTATAATATTGCCATTATTGTGTATCGTGTCTTGAAAGCCATCGATAACGGCTATTGTGTCAATGCGAAGGGGATTATTTGTCATATCGATTTGCGCGAGATGATTATAATTTGAAACATAACAAAAACGCGAGTTTGGCGAAAAAGAAATCCCGCCTATTGGATTATTACGGTCGCGTGGGATATAGTTAAAATTAGAGAGCAAACCCGTGCATCTATCAAAATCAAAGGTTTGAACACCCGTTGCGCCATCAAATAAGGCAAAATATTCGCCATTCGGTGAAAAACAAGCGGCAGAACCGCCGCCGATTTCAGTCGTATAATGTCTGCCAATTACTTGCGTAAAAGGGCCTTGAATACCTTGTGGCGTTACCAAAAAACGAAAAAAGGTATCTAAATGAATACTTTGCGTCATTACCCAATAATCGCGCCCGTTTGCATGCTTGGTTGCCGAAAAAATAATTGGATTCGTGTTTTTCCGCATCAGCAATTGGTTTTTCTGCACCACTTTTCCACGCCCATTATTCAAGGTCATATCTATTAAACTAAAATAGGTTTTAGTCACATAATAATCAAAACCGCCGCTTGGACTCAAAAAACGGTCATAGAGTTGATGCAATAGATAATACTGTGTGCTGCTGTTCGGTTTAGGTAAAATAAACGCACCTTGAAAAAGACGATACCCTACTTCTTCGTCATCTATCCATCGTCCGCCATAATTGATACTATCGCCGTTGAGCATGGTGCGTTTCGTGCTGTCTTGTATGCTAATACCGTTTGTGTAAAATAAAATACGTCCCGTATTCGGCTCGCTCATAACAGCATTTGTTAGCCAAAAGTCCATTGGAATAGAGTCGTAATAAACAGCACATGGAGTGTAATTAAAATCTAAGTGTGTATTACCTGATAGTGTAGGGTAAGCATGATGATTTCTACTCTGGTAACCAATCAACCAGTTATAATCGTACTTTTGTGCATATAAAAAAGTAGACAGAAGGAGTAGAGTATAAATTATAAATTGTTTTTTCATGATACAAACAAAAAATAAGGCATACCGCACCTAATTGATGCGATATGCCTACGATGAATAGTTTATTTTACTACTATAAATTTACCAATACTCGTATAACCATTGCTTAAAATGATTTTGTAAGCGTATTGTCCTGCCGTCCAAGCAGTAACATCAAACCCTAAGCCATTTGTATTATTTATCAATGGCATTCTTACCGTTAAACGCCCATAAATATCATAAATTTGTAGCTCGCCATCGCCTGCTAAGGCTTGGTTTGCTTGGATATTTACAATGCCATCCGCAGGATTTGGATACACATTAAAGGC
>JBEEMU010000284.1:0-2631 GCA_041192485.1 Bacteroidota bacterium
GCTGTTGTAAATAATACTTTCATAAAATATCATAATAATTTTACACTAAGAATAAATGCTATTTGTTGATAATTAAAATAGAAGCTGTATATTTGCAGTGTTAATTCAGTATTAAATAAAATAAACTCTTTACAATTAAATTCTAGGCGATGGCTAGACAAAAAAAATCAATTACACACGGAAAGTTAGCAACTGTTCGCTTGGCCGCACTCAAATCTATTGACCCGACTGCCGATTATGGTGGCGACTTAACTATTGTAAAATATGAAGCGCAAATTGTCGATTTAACGGCAACGGTTTCAAGTTACAATACACTACTTTCACAAGTAGATCAAATCTATAATTTGATGTTAGTGAAAGATGAAGCCCTGCGCGATACCTCCGAACGTATGCTATTAGCTGTTGCCGCAAAATATGGCAAAAATTCCAGCGAGTATGAAATGGCAGGCGGCACACGCAAATCGGAGCATAAAAAAGCAAAAGCAAAAACGCCTCCTACAGCTTAATTTATGTTCTACTAAAAAATAAACGGAATAGTTTTGAACTATTCTGTTTATTTTTTATTAATACTTACTTATTTTTTGCTTTTTTTACAAAAAAAATAACTACAATTGATGAAAAAAATAGTATTCAGCCTTTTTATTATCTTATTAATGATAAAAAACGGCATTTCGCAAGCACCCCTCGTATTAAAACCTGCTAAAAAAGCAGAAACACCTGAAAAAAAAGAGGAAATAAATGAAAAAAAAGATAGTTTCACGGTAAAAACAACAAAAGTAAACCATAAAAAAGTAGTCAGTGCCGTCAATACACCGCCTATGGGCGGCGAATTGTATAATGAGGCTTTAGTTTTTTATAAAAATAATGAGTTCAAAGCGGCACTTGCAAAAGCGCAGCAAGCAAGTATGACGGGCATCGGGGCAGACGCTTTTTATTTGATAGCCCTTTGCCATAAAAAATTAGATAGCGATAAAAACACGCTTCAACACGCTTACGAAGCCGTTTTATTAGCCGACCCTTCACATTTTGATGCACTCACGCAACTTGGAATCCTGCATTTTAACCAAAAAGAGTTTTCCGATGCCGTAATTTATTTTGAAAAAGCATTGGTAATCATACCTTCCGATAAAGAATTAAAAGGTTATTTGGAGAACGCAAAAAAGGCAGAAGCGCGAAGCTTGAAAGGCAAAGCAGTACATTTTCATAATGAAAAAGAAAAAAAAGAAACCAAAAACGAAGCCATCAACCCCTTGAAAGACGAAGAATATATCAAAATATATAATCAAGGCGTGACGGCATTAAACAATTTAAACTATGATGTAGCGGCTACATCGTTTGAAAAAGCCATTAAATTGGCTCCGAAAGATGCAAAAACATATTTTTTTTTAGCAAAAGCATTGGCGAATATTCCGGGCGAGAGCGAGCAAGCCGCAAAATATGCGCGGAAAGCTGGCAGTTTAAACGAAACAGACGGCAAATTGCAATATGAAATAGGCAACGTTTATTTTTTGCTTACCGCAAAAGACGAAACAATAGCCGCTTACAAACGGGCTTATAAATTAGGCTTTCGCGATGCCGATTTATACCAACAACTCGGCATTGCTTTTTTTTATAATAAAGAAGAAGAGGAAGCCATAAAATGGTTTGAGCAGGCGGTAGTCGAAACGCCCGATGACGCTGCTTTGCGCTATAATTTAGGAACTGCTTATTTATCGGCATCAAAATTAGACCACGCCGAGCAAGCCTTTAAGAAAACCATAGAATTAGACCCAAAAAACAAAGAAGCCTATTATAACTATGGCAAAACACTTTTGCAACAAAATAAACAAGCAGAAGCCTTAGAAATAGCCAAAACTTGTATGGCAATAGATATTGATTACGCAAAAGCCTATATGATAGCCGCCGAATCTTCTAAAAGGCTCGGAAATGAAAAGGAATACGCGCGTTATTTGCAACGCGCCAAAGCCTTAGACCCAAAGGTTTTGACGATTTTTCAGCATTAAAAGGTGGGGGTGCGCTTTTAAAGATTGAATGGATTGACGACTAAGCCCTTATTTCGCACCTCCTACTTCCTTTCTCGCTTCAACGCGCACATCTAAACCCAATATGCTCTAAGGAGGTGTCGGGGCTTAGACGCATTCGCCGTGCATTGCATAGCCCGAACACCAAGCATCGTGGCATAAAAAGGAGCCGCCGCGTATCACTTTACTAATCGCATCGGGTTGCCCTATTTCATACGTTTTATCGGGGCCTACGGGGTTAAGGGCTGTTTCTTTTTTTGCTTCTAAAAAGCGGTAATAAGTTGGGTCATACCAGTCTGTCGTCCATTCCCAAGCGTTGCCTGCCATATCATACAGCGCATAGCCGTTTGCGGCAAACGACTTAACGGGCGCAAGCTCTTCGAAGCCGTCTTTTTTCGTGTTGAAATAAGGAAATTCGCCTTGTAAAAAATTGCCTCGATAGTTGCCGTTTTCATCGGGAAGTTGGTTGCCCCAAGGGTAGATTTTGTTTTGCAAGCCGCCGCGTGCGGCATACTCCCACTCCGCTTCGGTTGGCAGCCGCTTGCCACACCATTTTGCGTAAGCCACCGCATCATACCACGCTATTTGCGTGACGGGGTAGCTTAACAGC
>JBEEMU010000285.1:0-4177 GCA_041192485.1 Bacteroidota bacterium
AAAACATTTGTTTTTCCCACGCCATTTAAGCCCACGAAACTATTGAGTTTGGAGGCAAACAGAAAGCTCTGGACGGCATGGCTTTTAAATTCGGCGAGGCGAAGTGCGTCTAAACGAATCATAAAAACGATTGTAAATATTGATACACCTTTGCGGTAGGCAAGCCCATGACATTCGAATAAGAGCCATCGATGCGGGCAATATGTGTCAGACCAATCCAGTCTTGAATACCGTAGCTGCCAGCTTTGTCGAAGGGCGCGTAATTTTTAACATAATAATCGATGGCTTCGTCGGTCATTGCGGCAAGCCAAACCTTTGTTTCATCTTTAAAAACGATTTCCTTCGCGCTGTCGAGCAAACAAACGCCCGTGACAACCGTGTGCATATTGCCCGATAAGCGGCGAATCATGGCAAATGCTTCGTTGTAATCGGCAGGTTTATTCAATACATCGCCGTCTATAACAACCACACTATCAGCTGTTAATAAAATTTCGACAGGCGTTTTTAAGAAATTTCGACAAGCGTGCGCTTTCTTTTGCGCTAAAAACGGCGCAACCTCTAAGGCGGGCATTGCGGGGTCGAAGTCTTCGTCAGTGTCTTGCACTTGCACGGTAAAAGTATAGCCACATTCGTGCATTAACTGGTGGCGACGCGGCGATTTTGATGCCAATATTATTGGGCGATTAAACATATTTTTAAATTTAAACCTTTTTGAAACCTAATTTTCGCCACAAAGGTAAGACTTTTCGGAATAGTAACGTCTTATCATAATGTCCTTGCAAATCTTTCGATGGGTTTTCTATATTTTTTCCCTACTTTTGCGCTTCGTTTCTGTTTCTTTCCTTTTTACAATTTTCTTTTTACAATTTTTTTTACAATTTTTTTACATAGTATAAAATTTCAGACACTTGGTTTCTTTAGTTATTCCTATCTTCAATGAAGAGCTGCTTATCGACACGCTTGCCGAGCGATGTTTGGCGGCAATGCAGCGTATTTCACCCGATTTCGAGATAGTTTGTATAGACGACGGCAGTAGCGACAACAGCCTTTCTTTGCTAAAAAAATGGCATGGAAAAGATAATCGTATAAAAGTGGTGACGCTTTCGCGTAATTTTGGTCATCAAGCGGCTTATACGGCGGGTTTGACCTACGCTAAGGGCGATTATATTGCGATGATGGACGGCGATTTGCAAGACCCGCCCGAATTATTGCCTGCAATGCACCGAAAACTTGTTGAAAGTAATGACGAAATAGACATTGTTTACGGAAAGCGCACAAAACGCGGCGAAGAACTGCAAAAAGCCCTAAGCATTCGCCTTTTTCATAAAATTTTCAAACAAGTATCAGGCATTGATGCCGCCGATAATGTGGGCAATTTTTCGATGCTTAATCGGCGAGCTTTGCAAGCCTTCCTTTGCCTCGAAGAGCGCAATCGCTACCTGCCGGGGCTGCGTTTTTTCATCGGTTTCAACCAAGATTATGTGGAATATGAACGCGATGACCGCGCCGCAGGCGAAGCCAAGATGACCTTTGGCAAATTGGTGCGCTTGGCCTTAGACGCGCTGTTTTCATTTAGCGATATGCCTATCAAGCTTTGTTTTTGGACGGGCGTAACAGGCATTTTTATCCTTTTTATAGCTGGTATTTACGCCCTTTTTAGCAAAATAACGGGTACGGCATACATCGGCTGGTCATCGCTGTCGCTAAGTATTTACTTTCTGGGGTCGGTGCAATTACTGTTTTTGGGCGTTATCGGCGAGTATGTTTTTCGTATCTATCGCGAAACCCAACGCCGCCCGATATTTCTTATTCGCAAAATTTATGAATAGCGAAGGAGTGAAATTATAGTATTTCTTTAAAATTATTTTTTAATCATTTATAAACCATTCATTTTGAATAATTTAAAACAAATCATTTCTTTTTTTACCGTAGCAATTATCCTATTGGCAACAGCCTGTCAGAACGCAGCAACTAAAACGGCTTCGGCAAATAAACAGGCAATGAAGGTGCCAGATTGGGCGAAAAACGCCACGATTTACGAACTTAATATCCGTCAATTCTCCAAAGAAGGCACGTTTGCGAAAGCAACCGCTGGGCTAAAAGATATTAAGGGCTTGGGCATCGATATTATCTGGGTGATGCCTATTTTTCCTATTTCTGAAAAGAATCGCAAGTGCAATGAAAAGGAAACGACCGAATGTTGGGGCAGCCATTATGCGGCAACAAGTTTCAAAGAGGTGCATCCGCGCTATGGCACGAAAGATGATTTTCGCGCTTTCATGAAAGAAGCCCACGCTTTGGGCTTGAAAGTTATCCTCGATTTCGTGCCAGACCATACGGGCTGGGACTGTAAATGGATTACCGAACACCCAGAGTATTATGTGAAAATAGACGGCAAAATTACTACCCCAATCGACCCTGTTAGTAAAAAACCAACCGACTGGAACGACGTGGCAATGCTCGATTACTCTAATAAAGGCTTGCGAGCAGCAATAATCGATGCACATCGCTATTGGATAACCGAATTTGGCGTGGACGGGTATCGCGAAGACGTAGCAGGATTCGTTCAAGATGACTTCTGGACTGAATTGCGCTCCGAATTAGACAAAATTAAGCCTGTATTTATGCTTGCCGAATGGGGCGATAACGTTAATCAGCTTAAAACTTGCTTTCAAATGAATTATGGGTGGACTTTCCACTTTTTACTAAAAGATATTGCAAAAGGGAAAAAGAACGCTGATAGTTTGGAAACCTATTTTAAAACGTTTAAAACCAAATTTCCGAAAGAATCCTACCAAATGCAGTTTACACAAAACCACGATGAAAACACTTGGAACGGTACCGAACGCGAATCTTTCGGCGATGCAGGCGACCTTTTCACCGCTTTATGTTTTACAGCCGACGGTATGGGCGAAATTTATAATGGGCAAGAAGTGTCATTAGATAAGCGTCTGTCGTTTTTCCATAAAGACCAAATAGACTGGGCGGGCAAGTCGCGTAGAGCCTTTATTAGTGCTTTAACGGGCTTGAAACACCATAATAAAGCCGTTTGGAACGGCGCAGCAGGCGGCGAATTAAAACGCATTTCAACCAATAATAATCAAAATATATTTGCCTTCACACGCGAAAAAGAGGGCGATAAAATTGTTTGTATTTTTAACCTTTCGGCAAAACCGCAAGACATTACGCTAAAAGGCGGCGACTTTGCAGGAACATTTAAGAACATTTTGAAAAATAACACGAGCTACGACTTAAAAGCAAACGCTAATTTGAAATTCGGTGCTTGGGAATGTTTGATTCTTTCTACTAAATAGGTAAGCACCTGCGGCAAAATAAACACGGTTATCATTACCTCAGAGTGCCTTATTTAACAGGGTTTCAAAACCGTGATTATTTATATACTACTACTTACTAAATTTAATTAATTCAATCATACAAAAATGTTTTTAGAACCAAATTTTAGAGCGCAACGCGCAGGCTGGATTGAAATAGTCTGCGGCTCTATGTTTTCGGGTAAAACCGAAGAATTGATACGCCGTTTGAAGCGAGCGCGTATCGCAAACCAACACGTTGAAGTATTCAAACCCTTGATAGATACACGTTATGATGCGGTGAAAGTAGTATCGCACGATTCGAATGCGGTGCAAGCAACGCCGATACACTCGTCTAAAATACTATTAGAAATATCGGACGATGTAGAGGTTGTCGGCATAGATGAAGCACAGTTTTTTGATATGGACTTAGTTGAAGTTAGCCAAAAATTAGCATCGAAGGGCAAACGGGTCATCATTGCAGGCTTAGATATGGATTATTTGGGCAAACCTTTTGGCCCTATACCACATTTATTAGCCGTAGCCGAATATATAACAAAAGTTCACGCTATTTGCGCACAGTGCGGCAACTTAGCAACACATTCTTATCGCACTATAAAAAACAATGAAGCTGTTTTATTAGGCGAAAAAGAGAGTTATGAACCGCGTTGCCGCAGCTGTTATAATAAGAACATTTCATTATAAAAGGTTGTTTATTGGTTTAGGGTTCTTTCCTTAGAATCTTAAACCTTTTTTATAGTAAAAACAAGGAAGAAATGAACTTTAAATCAATAAAAACGTGGTTTCCAGCGTGGAAACACCTTAGCCGCCCTTTGCTGATAAGTGGCCCATGCAGCGCGGAAACT
>JBEEMU010000286.1:0-4004 GCA_041192485.1 Bacteroidota bacterium
CGCAAAAAGACGAGTTTTTATACCGTAAAAGCGATAGCTCGAGAGGCTATAAAAAAGGCGATATCAACCAAAATTTAGTGACAGAACGCCGTGATAAATTGGAGAAAACACGCGCCGCCGCCAAGCTTTTTACGGTGTATGAGCAGCGATTACACGAAGCAGCTCGCTACGATTTTGAAGATATGCTGCAATGGGTACGCAAAGGCTTTCGCCAAAATTCTTACCTATTGCGCCGCTATCAAGAGCAGTATTTATACGTCTTAGTCGATGAGTTTCAAGATACAAATGGCACACAAAACGAAATTTTACAACTTTTAGCCGCTTACTGGGACAAGCCAAACGTATTTGCCGTAGGCGATGACGACCAAGCAATTTACGAGTTTCAAGGCGCACGGCTGAAAAATATCCTCGATTTTAGTGAATCCTATAAATCGAGTATTCAATTGGTGGTTTTAGAAAAAAACTATCGCGCTACACAGCCTTTGCTCGATGCGGCGAGTAGCGTTATTGCGCAAAATCAAACGCGACTTACCACCAAAATTGGCGTAAGCAAAAACCTCGTGGAAGCCGCCGACAAGGAAGCGCGATTTGCGCATCGCAAACCAAAAGTAGTGGCTTACCCGAATAGTTTGCACGAAGAAATCGATATTGTCGCGCAAATAATCGGGCTGCGCGATAGCGGTGTGCGCCTGTCGGAAATTGCCATTATTTACCGCGAACACCGTCAAGCAAACCGTTTGATGGAGCTTTTGCGCAAGCAGCAAGTCCTTTTCGAGGCGCGTCGCCCAATCAATGTCTTGCAATCGCGGTTAGTAGAATACATTTTGACGATTTTGGCTTATTTGGAAGCCGAACATCGCCAACAATTTTCGGGCGAAGCGCATTTATACGAAATTTTGTATTTTCATTTTACCAAAATTCCGCTGCAAGCCATTTATCAACTGCCGCTTTCACCTGAAAAAAACGCGCAGAACGACTTACATTTTGATACAAAACCCGTTTCTAATCAAACTAAAAACCTGTATTCTTTTATTTTGCCTTTCGGCGAAAAAACACATCATATTTGGCAAAATGCGAACGGAAAGCGTATAGCAGAAGCCTTAATACACTTACAACGAAATTATAATAATGTGCCATTGGCCTTGTTGGTAGAGCAGCTTGTGAATAGAATGGGCATTCTGCAATGGATTGACGAGCAAGCAGACCGCTTTACGCAATTGCAAATTTGGCAAACCTTCGCCGAATGGCTGCGCAATGAAGCGAGCCGCAACCCGCGCCTCACGCTGCCCGATATGCGCCGCCTGCTGACGGCGATGCAAGAAGCGAAAATAGAATTGCCGCTGCTGCAAACTAATTTTGCAACTGATGCCGTCGTGCTTACGACCGCACACAGCGCAAAAGGCTTTGAGTTTGAATATGTATTTATGCTTGACTGCACGACCGAAAGTTGGGAACCTGCCCGCCGAAACAGAGGGTTTTCGCTACCCGAAACGCTGACGCTAACGAACGCTACGGAGAGCGAAACGGAGGCGAATCGCCGCCTATTTTATGTGGCAATGACTCGCGCTAAGGCTTTTTTGCAGCTAAGTTACGGTAAAAAAGACTTGGACGGCAAACACGAAAAAACGCCGATTTTATCGGCAGATAGCCCACCTGATTTATTTGATTTTGAAGAAAAAAACCTCGATAACCAGCAATTGATACTTGCTCAACAAATCCTTTTTTCCGAAGCTAAGAGCGTTGAATTAAGTCCTTATTTATCGAGCGTCGAGCTAACTATTTTATTAGAAGATTTTGCGTTGAGCGTTTCCGCATTGAACCGTTTTTTAGCCTGTCCGCTTAGTTTTTACTATCAAAATGTGTTGCGTGCGCCGTCGGTAGGCTCGCCTTATTTTGTGTATGGCAATGCGGTGCATCTTGCGTTGCAGCGTTTATATTTGCGTCAAGCGAAGCAAAAAGTAAAAAAAATGCCTTCGGTAGCCACGTTTGTAAAAGATTTTGAGCATGAAATGCAGCGAAATGCCGCCATTTTACCGCCAAAAGAAATGCAGCGATTAATTGCACATGGCAAAAAAATATTGCCCCTTTACTACGATTCGCAAGTAAAAACGTGGCGAAAAGAGGCAAAAGTAGAATATCGTTTGAGCAAAGTAACGTGGCGTGGGGTGCCGTTGGTGGGCGTTATTGATAAAATGGAGGACGGTATGTATGAAAACCTCAAATATGTCACCGATTTTAAAACCTCGAAACCCGCTAACGCCAAGCCCGTTTCGCCCGACGAAAAGAATCCGCTTGGCAACGATTATTGGCGGCAGTTGGCGTTTTATAAACTATTGATTGAAAATTATAATAATTTGGATTGGTTTATGGAGCAAGGCACTATTGACTGCGTGGAGCCGAATGCCGCAGGCGAATTTGAGCAATTTTCTCTGCGAATTGGTTTAGCCGATTTCGAAGCGTTTAAAAAAGTAGTTTATGAAGCGTGGCAACGTATTCAAGCCCACGATTTTTTCACGGGCTGCGGCAAAACCGATTGCTCATGGTGTCGTTTCAACCGCAAAACGCAAACAACCGCCGACTCGTGGCACGACAATTTAGATGCGGAAATGGACGATTGAATAATAGCCCATTCCATAAAAAAACTCCGATTTTTCAACGGATTGCGAATTGTGTGACGGGCTGAAGACCCACCAGCCCAAGAAACTATCCGTCCCTATTCAGTTGAAACGCTACTTAGGCAATTGAGTCGCTTTTTCTCACCTTCAAAGCTAACCATTTACCGCGATTAAGCAGGCTGTCAAAATTGAGTTTTGCCTCAGCAATTCCTTCTACTAAGATGTCTTCATCTTGTTGCAAAATACCTGAAAGTAGCAAGATGCCGTTTGGCGCGAGTTGCTCGGCAAGGCGGGGTAGTGATGCTAAAATAACATTTCGATTGATATTTGCTAAAATAACGTCATAGCCCGTTGTTTTTATTGAATCGAGTGTGCCATGAACGGTATTTATGGCGTGGCAATCATTTATTTCGGCATTTTCAACCGTACTTTCGTAAGAAGGGCGCTCAATATCGACGGCATCGAGCTGTGTTGCGCCCAATTTTTCGGCTAGAATAGCCAAAATACCCGTTCCACAACCATAATCGAAGACTTTTTTATCTAAAAAATCTATTTCCTCCATCAATTGCATCATCATATAGGTTGTTTCATGATGTCCTGTGCCAAAAGCCATTTTTGGGTCGATGACCAAATCGTGTTTTACGCCCTCGATAGGTGCGTGAAACGAAGCCCGCACCGAGCAGAAGTTGTCCACAATGATAGGCTGAAAATTAGCTTCCCAGACGGCATTCCAGTTTTGATGTGGGATAAATTTTCTTTCAAAAGTGAAATTATACTGCAACTGTAAGGTCGCAATAGCCTCTTCTACGTCTTCGTCGCAAGCAGGCACTTGTATATAAGCCTCCAAGCCCTTCGGCGTTTCCTCAAAGGTGTCAAAAGGTAAATCGCCGAGTTCTGCCATCACGATTTCCGCCCATTCTGCTGAAGCGGTTGCAATTGAATATTGGTAATAATCCATGCTGTTTTTAAAAACTAAGGTTTTTTTTGTAATTTCAATAATTTACTATATCGCCAAAAACTTTCTTGCGCCGTGCGATAGCTCACAATCAATCCTGCTTTTCCATCTAAAAAGCCTGCTTTTAAAATATAGTTTCTAAAAAACTTGAACGTTGATTTATAAAAAACCTTAAAATAAGATGATTTTTCGCCTTTTTGAAAGCGCGTTTGCGCGGCAATAGTAGAAAATTTATCGATTTGTTGCAGCAGTTCGTCATCGCTATAAAAGCTATAATGCAGCAATTCTCCTGTTAGGAGGCTTGTGTTGCAGGGCGACTGATGCACCAAGGTTTCATGTATTTCGCCTGTCCAAGCGGTATTATTTTTATTGAAAATCCGAATTTTGCGGTCGGGATACCAGCCGCCATGCCGAATCCATTTGCCGCAATAGCT
>JBEEMU010000287.1:0-6997 GCA_041192485.1 Bacteroidota bacterium
TTATTGCTGAAGCCTATTACTACATCAATAGAATAGGCGAACAAGGTTGTGAAGTAAGTACCATTGTAAAAAATCCTGTATTTAAGAAATTTACGTCTAATAATGGCAATGTAAGCTATAACTGGGATGGGCAAGTAAAAAATAACTTCTACAGTATTATGCATATAGAATTTAAAGATACTATTGCAGATAATAAAGAAACGAAACAAGCCCTTGCCGTAAAATATTTAGACTGGCTTAAAAACAAATTCAGATTTACATCTATTAACGATTACATAGTAGGTTACAACTATCCTCAAAAAGATTGGCAGGCTTGGGGTGTAAGTGCTTATTTTAAAGACGAAAATAATCCTGGCGGAATAAGATACGCCCATGCAAAGTGCTGGGTTAGTCAAAATTTTGCCACTATTTTAATACTAAGCCGCAAAGACGAACTGTTTAATGAGGCTGATGAACAGGCGTTCTTAGATGGTTTTAGACATAGTACTTTAATCGCCAATTATCCAGAAACCCCTTTTCATTGAAAACCTAATAAAATATGAAAAAAACAATCCTTTCCCTTCTCAACGTTACCGATACGTTTAAGGTGTCGGTAACGTGTGCATTATTTTTTATAATAACAAGCACCGTTTTCGCACAAAAAACAGCTTTTGTGCAAGTAAAAACACAAGAATTATACGATGAAACGCCCGTCGAAACCGATGCGAGCATCAACGGTTTCAAAGAATTAATTGTGTTTGGCGACGACTTAGACAACACGGTTTGGGTATCGCCCGAAAAACAGTGCGTTACCTTAGAAAAAGAAAATGTGCAAACCTATTCGGGCAACGGCGCACTTCATGTAAAATGGGACAAAGTGACGGGCGGCTGCAAATGGATAGGCATCGGCTTCGGCTGGAACAACTGGCAGCCGAAAGATATGGGCGAAGTCATTACGGTTTCGGCTTTGCAATTTCAAGTAAAAGCCGTGAAGGGCAGTTTTTCTAACCTTCCCGTTGCTTTTGCTTTTGAAGACTATACGGGGGTGCAGTCGTATTATGGCTTTAATAAAACCTTAGTTACAGGCGATTTTAATGATAAAGAATGGCGCACCGTGACTATTCCATTAAAAAACTTCCCTTTCGAGGGCAACGATGCCGATATTTCTAAAATAAAACAGTTTATGATACAATTAGAAGGCGACGGCGATATTTATTTAGACGATATTCGAATTGTGCAATATGTGCAGCCGTAGATAAGTTTGTGATTATCAAAAATTGTACTCCTTGCAATCTTAGTTTCCCTCTTAGGAAATGTATTTTTTAAAAAATGCCAATATTCAATCAATAATGCAAAAATATACCATTTTAATTGTTTTTTTACTTTGTAGCAATTTTATATTCGCGCAAAGCAAAGTAGTGCAAATAGATTCATTAATAAAGCAAATGACCGTTGCCGAAAAGGTCGGGCAGATGTCGCAAATAGATTTGGGCGTGGTGGCGGTAGGCGATATTTGCGCCCTCAAACAACCGCAAACAGTTGATGTGCAAAAACTTAAATTGGCGATTGAGAAATATAAAATTGGCTCTATTTTGAACGTAGGTTGCGCAAGCGGTACGATTGCCTTAGCCGATTGGCGCAAAATGATTGCCTTGATTGGCGATGAAACGCAAAAATATTCCAGACTAAAAATCCCGATTCTCTACGGAATTGATGCCATACACGGCGCAACGTATACAAAAGGCAGTACGCTATTTCCACAAGAAATAGGACAAGCCGCAACATGGAACCCTGCAATGGTCGAAAAAGCAAACGCAATTTCGGCGTATGAAACGCGGGCAAGTTCGTTACCTTGGAACTTTTCGCCCGTCTTAGACTTAGGTAGAAACCCGCTTTGGTCGCGCTTTTTTGAAACCTATGGCGAAGATGTGTATTTGGCGAAAGCCATGGCGAAGGCGGCAATAACGGGTTTGCAGGGCGAAAACGTGAACAATCCCTACAAAGTAGCCGCTTGTATGAAACATTTTTTGGGCTATAGTGCGCCGCTAAGTGGCAAAGATAGAACGCCCGCGTGGATTTCGGATAGAGAACTGCGCGAGTACTTTTTGCCAACATTTCAGCAGGCAATAGAAGCGGGTGCAAAGACCGTCATGATTAATTCGGGCGAAATAAATGGCACGCCTGTTCATGCAAACTACGATATTTTGACTACGCTTTTGCGCAACGAATTAGGGTTTAAAGGCGTTGCCGTAACCGATTGGGAAGATATTTACAAACTGGTGGACAAACACCGCGTAGCAGCCAATAAAAAAGAAGCCGTGAAAATGGCGATTATGGCGGGCATTGATATGAGCATGACCCCAAATAATTTTGAATTTAATGATTTATTGATTGAATTAGTGCAAGAAGGAGCCGTTCCCGAAAGTCGGTTAGACGAGTCGGTGCGCCGTATTTTGACGCTTAAACAAGAATTAGGCTTGTTTGAGCAATTGTATTTTGATAAAAATTTATATACAAAATTCGGTTCAAAAGAACATTCCGACGTGAATTATGCTGTAGCAAGCGAAAGTATTACGTTATTGAAAAATAAAAATAATACACTACCTTTGCAGAAGAATAATGAAAAAATACTAATTTGTGGCGCAGCCGCTAACTCAATAAACTTGCTGAATGGCGCGTGGACACACACTTGGCAAGGCGTTGATACTGCTTATAATAATGCAGGAAAACGGACGATTTTGGCTGCTTTACAGCAAAATTTTGGTAAAAACAACGTACTTTACGCAAAAGGAAGCAGTTTAGATAGTTTGATGGATTTGGAATACTGTATAAAACAAGCAAAAAAAGCCGATAAAATCATTATTTGTTTGGGCGAGCAACCGTGTACAGAAGGCGTTGGTAATATCGACGATTTGACGCTGCCGCAGGCGCAACGCACCTTAGTCATGGAGTTGAGTAAACTCAATAAACCAATTATTTTGATTTGTTCGTTTAACCGACCGCGCATTATTCATGATATTGTCGGCAAAGCCGATGCCATTTTATACGCCTACCTTTCGGGCGACGAAGGCGGCAGAGCGATAGCCGATTGCATTAGCGGCACGGTAAACCCAAGCGGCAAACTGCCCTTTACTTACCCGAAAGCCACAAACGACCTCGTGCATTACGACCACAAAACAACGGAAGAAGCCGATGTCGATTTTTCAATGAACGCTTATCGGCCCGAATTTGACTTTGGTTTTGGCTTGTCGTACAGCACATTCGCTTATTCACCCATGAAACTAAGTAAAACGACGCTTGCCGATGGCGAAACGCTCGAACTAAGCGTGACCGTAACCAATAAAAGCACTCGAAAAGGCAGCGAAGTTGTGCAATTATATTACAAAGATTTGGTAGCCTCTATCACACCTGCCGCAAAAAAACTAACAGGTTTTGATAAAATAACGCTCAATGCTGGCGAATCAAAAGAGCTTGTTTTTAAACTAACAAAAGAAAGTTTTTCTTTTATTGCTAAAAATCTAAAACGCATTACCGAAGTAGGCGAAATAGAGCTACAAATTGGCGCGGAGAAGAAAATGATAAACATTAAATAAATAAAGATAAAAATGTTAAAAAAAATCCATTTTACGGGCATTTTTTGTATCGTAATAATCATTTTAACGGCGTGCTACCAGCCCGATCCGCCGGTTGCTAATAACGAAGAAAAAGGCGATTTTTCATTTTCGGGCTACGAGTGGAAACTAAAAAGCAGTACGACAACCGTTGGGCCAGGCCCGAATATTTTTTCTGCTTCGTCGAACAATGTATGGCTTGACGCAAATAATATGCTGCATTTGAAAATAACCAAAAACGGTACGAAATGGCATTGTAGCGAAGTCGTTTCTACCAAAGAATTTGGCTACGGCACCTATATTTTTACAACCGCCAGCGACCTCACAAAATTAGATGCGAATGCCATTTTTGGTTTGTTTACTTGGAACAGCTATTCGTTTCAGCAGCAAGCAAATAGCGAAGTTGATATTGAGTTTTCGCACTGGGGCAATGCAAACGATTCTTTATTGCTTACATACAGTGTGCAGCCTGTTTGGTTTTCAAACCCGTCGCCGTATATAGAGCGCACCCGTCGACCAACCATGCCCGTAAAAAAACTAAAAGGCACTTGCACACACGTTTTTAAATGGACTCCCGACCTAATCACTTGGGAAAGCTATGAAGGCGATGCCTATCCGAGTAGCAACCCTTTATCGAGTTGGTCGTATGATAAAAACAACCGAACGCGCCAAAAAATAGAAGGCAGCCGCACGTCAGACCCTGTTGTGATTCCCGCACCTGCTGATAGCACAAACGTCCGTTTCAACCTGTGGCTACTCAACGGACTTGCCCCGCTTACGAATACAGAAAGTGAAGTTGTGATAAAATCATTTCGTTTTATACCTTTATAATTGCACACGGTTCGGGCAGATGCAACTTCATTCGCTAAACCTCTCCGATTAGTTTTGCTCAAACCTTACAGTTTTTTTCAACCCTGCAAGGTTTATCGTAGAAAAGCGGGCTTTTTATGGGCAAAATACGCTTTCTGGCTAAAACTGACCATCTCGGCCTGCCTCACAAAATAAATCCGTTTATTCTTTACAAATCAATAATTATCAATTAATCAATTCTTTCAAAATGAAAAAAACATTACTTTCCTTACTACTAAGCATCGTTTGCGTTGCTTTTAGTTTCGGACAAACCCGGATGGTTACTTTCCAAGTAAGTAGCCCCGATTCATTGCCTGTTTATGTATTCGGCAGTTGGAACTGGGGCGGCTGGCCGGGTACACCTATGACCTCTGTGGGCGGCGGTTTTTATACGGCAACCTTGCCTTTGGCAGAAAACACGGTTCACGAATATTTGTTCGTAAACGGCACTACAGGCTCTGTTTGGCAACCTGCAAAAGAGGTGCTTGACCCCGCATGGGCTTGTACAAATGGCAATGCAACTTACACCAACCGTGTATTAAACTTAGGCGCAGCCGACATGACAGTTTGCAATGACTGGGCGAGTTGCAATACCTGTACAGTGCCAGGCGGAGCGGTACAAATTACCTTTGAGGTACAAAGTCCTGTTGGAACACCTGTATATATATTTGGTAGCTGGAGCAACTGGGGCAATTGGCCTGGCGATGGTATGACTCCTATCGGCAACGGTAAGTATAGCATTACCCTTCCGCTTGCATCTGCAACACCTTACGAATACCTTTTTGTGACGGGCGCAACACCTGTAAAAGAGGCATTAGACCCTGCCGCACCTTGTACAAACGGTAATCTACAATACACTAATCGTACTTTGGTAACAGGCATGACAAGCCAAACCTTATGTAACGAATGGGCAACTTGTAATACCTGCCAAGCCGTAGTACAAAGTCCAGTCGATTTGCCGCTTACCTTTGCCGACCCGCTCATGAATTATGGCTTGACCGATTTTGGTAATACTAATAGCAGCGTAGTTGCTGACCCTACGAATGCTACAAATATGGTAGCCAAAACCATCAAAACCGCAGGTGCAGCCACTTGGGCAGGTACTACCGTTGGTGGAACGGTTGGTTTTGCCAATCCTATTCCAATTGCTATAGGTGCTACCCACATGACCTTGCGCGTTTGGTCGCCTGATGCGGGTATCCCTGTAATGATTAAAATAGAAGACCCTAACGATGCTACACATAGCGTAGAAACACTCGCAAATACTACGGTTGCAGGACAATGGGAAACGCTCGTCTTTAATTTTGCTAATCAACGACCAGGCACTGCGGCGATCAATTACGCGTACAATTTCAAAAAAGCATCGGTTTTCTTTAATTTTAATACAAGTCCAAGCGCAGACAAAACGTACTATTGGGACGATATGATTTTTACAGGTACACCGCCGCCGCCAATGGTAGAATTACCAGTAACCTTTGACGATCCGATGGTTGACTACAATATATCTGACTTTGGTGGTAATAATACTAATATTATTATAGACCCTACTAATGCAGCAAATATGGTAGGTGAAAGTACCAAAAGCATAGGTGCGAACACGTGGGCAGGTACTACTTTGGGCGGAACAGTAGGTTTCGGTCATGCTGTTCAGTTTGCTGCTAACCGATTGACAATGACCATGCGTGTATGGTCGCCTGACGCAGGTATCGTAGTACGTCTTAAAGTAGAAGAACAATTGAACGGCGGAAATTTTATAGAAACTGATGCAACAACTACAATGGCAGGCGCGTGGGAAACGCTTACCTTTAATTTTGCAAACCCAGCAAGTGCGCCATTCAATCCTGCTTTTGTTTACAAAAAAGCATCTGTTTTCTTCAACTTTGGCGTGGTTCCTGCTGCTGATAAAACGTACTATTGGGACGATATGATGCTCTTGCCCGCTCCTCCAGCAGTTGTAGATTTGCCTGTGACATTTGATAATGCTGCGATAAACTACGGCTTGACCGATTTTGGTAATGCTAACAGCAGCATCGTTGCTGACCCAACTATGCCAACTAATATGGTAGGTAAAACCATCAAAGCCGCAGGTGCAGCCACTTGGGCAGGTACTACCGTTGGTGCAGCAGTTGGTTTTGCTAATCCGGTTCCGTTTGCACCAGGTATGACTGCCATGACGCTTCGCGTTTGGTCGCCTGATGCAGGTACCGTAGTACGCCTTAAAGTAGAAGACGCTAATGATGCTAGTCGTTTTGTAGAAACAGACGCTACTACGACAGCAGCAGGACAGTGGGAAACACTTGTATTTAACTATCCAAACTACAATCCTGCTTATGTTTATAAAAAAGCATCAGTTTTCTTTGCTTTTGGCACAAGCCCAAGCGCAGACAAAACTTATTACTGGGACGATATGATTTTCGCAGGCCCACCTCCAGCACCGCCAGTAACGTTACCGCTTACCTTTACCGACCCTGCTATAAACTACGGTTTGACTGATTTTGGTGGTACCAATAGCAGCATCGTTGCTGACCCGAATATGCCTACAAACATGGTTGGTAAAA
>JBEEMU010000288.1:0-7128 GCA_041192485.1 Bacteroidota bacterium
TGAAAAAATTAATTCTCAAATCGTTGTCAACTCTTTTTTATGCCAAATATTGATAAAATCCTGCGCAATTTGGTTGCAGATATAAAAACCCAGCAATGCGTGTTGCTCATCGGCCCCGAAATTGTGCAATTAGGCGGCAAATCGCTTAGTCGCCATTTATACCACAAACTCGCAGCGGAAAATGGCGACGATATTGCTTATTACTATGAGCAACATGGTTTGTTTTTGTTTAACGAAGGCGGCAAAGAAGAGATTCAGCGCGAAATTCGCTTGTTTTACGAAAGAAATGAAGCGGTAGCGGCGTTGGATAAAAGCATTTATAAAAAAATCGTAGAAATGCCTTTTCATTTGGTCGTTTCTATCAACCCCGATTCGTTTTTGTCTGATGCCGCCTTTGCGCAGCAACAGCAACACCGCTTTGCATATTTTCAAAACGAAGGTATTGCCGTAGAAGAAGTAGAGCAGCCTTTGAAAGAAACGCCGCTTTTCTACAACCTTTGCGGAAGCATCGCTAAAGATGCTTCGCTTATTTTGGATTACGACGACCTTTTCAGACTGATGAAAGCCGCCTTTGCATCGCCGAGTCTGCCACTCAAACTGGCGATAGCTTTAAATGAAGCCAAAACCTTTATTTGTATTGGTTTCGATTTTGAAAAATGGTACACCCAATTATTGCTCCAATTATTGAGCGGCAACAAGGGCAAGCGCATTAAAAAATATGCCATAGATACGAGTATTGCGAACGAGCATACGCAAACCTTTTTATTCGACCAATTTGGCATCAAGTTTTTGGGCGAAGAGGCTGCTTTTTTTGAGCATTTATACCAAGAAATAAAGGCTGAAGGCTTGCTGCGCTCGCTGCCTACGCTGGCATCGAGCAAACAAGTGCCGCTCCAACAGCTGATTGCAGCAAACAAGGTGGCGGAAGCGTTAGATTATCTGCACGTCAATTTGACCGACGAGGACGACCTTCATGCCGTCATTCTACTCAAATCGCGCCAAAGCAACAAAGAAGCCGTAAAACATAAAGGCACCATAGATATCCGCGATTATAATATAGAACATAACCGAATCATTGATGCCATTTTAGCACTTTCAAAAGCATTATAATCATGACTCAACAAACGCGCTACCCTGGCATCAAGCCATTTGAAACCAACGAAGCACACCTGTTTTTTGGGCGTGACCGCGATATAGAAGACCTATACGACCTTATCAGCGTAGAAAAACTTGTTGTTTTGTTCGCTAAGTCGGGCTATGGCAAATCGTCGCTGCTCAATGCGGGTATTCTACCAAAACTCGCGGCCGAAACCGCCTTATTCGTGGAAGACGATGACGAAATCGCCCCGCTAAAACGCACCGTTCTTGCGGTGCGGCTCGGCAATTTTAGCCCCGAACGCCAAAATGAAAACGGGCAGTTCGCGCAGCCACGCAGCCCCTCGCCCGTAGAAACATTGCGGCTAAAAATAGCTGAAAAAGCCGCAGAAACGCCCGAAATGGCGTTTTTAACGGAGCTAACAAAGCAAGCAGCGGCTACTGAAAACCGTTCGATAAGTACGCTTTGGCATACCTTCAAACGCCGACAAACTGAAAATTCGGAATTTGTCTTGCTTTTCGACCAGTTTGAAGAGTTTTTTTCCTATCCGCTTGCCGAGCAAATCGAGTTTAAACGGCAGATTGCTTCCCTGCTTTACGAAACGATGCCGCAAAATGTTCGCGATGCCGCTACAAACCTCACTCGTGCCGAGCGTGTCTTGCTCTCAAAACCCATGCAAACCCGCATCGTACTCGCTATTCGCTCCGACCGCATGAGTTTTTTGGATAGCATGAAAGACTATCTGCCCGCTATACTGCACAAACGCTACGAACTCAAACCGCTTTCGCCCGAACAAGCACGCCAAGCCATCAAACAACCCGCAGGCATTCGCGGAGAGTTTGTATCTGCGCCTTTTGAATATACCGATGCTGCGCTCAACGACATTGTCATTCGCTTGCAAAACGCGAAAGATACCACCGATAAAAAACAAGGTATTGAAGCTTTTTTGCTGCAATTGCTTTGCGAAGACATTGAAAATAAAGTGATTAGACAAGAGGTAATAGACATAGATGGCAACGGGCTACCCGACATAACACCTGCGCACCTGCCCAATATGTCTAAATTGATGGAGCATTACTATCAGCGCAAACTCGCGGATTTAGGCAGTTTGAGCCGCATCGCACAGCGCGTTTTGGAGGACGGCTTGCTCGCCGAAGATGCCGCTACAGGCGATGTGCGCCGCATGAGTGTTGATAGTCAAGCCCTCCTGATACAGTTTGGCAAACAGGGCTTGACCGACGACCTCCTCCGCGCGCTCGCAAACACCTTTCTTATCCGCGCCGAACCGAACACAACGGGCGGTATCGGCTACGAAATATCGCACGACACTCTTCTCGCGCCTATCGCAAATTCTAAAAAAGAACGCCGCGCCGCCGAACAAGCCGAAGCCGACCGCGCCGCCGCCGCCGAACAAGCCGCAAAAAACGCTGCCTTAGAAGCGCAACTCCGCAAAGAGCAAGCTCAAAAAAACGATTTGGAAAACGCGCTGAAAACGGCACGGCAACGCACTTTTATAGCAGGGCTAATTGCCATAATCGCCGTACTCGCCATGCTTTTTGCAGCCTATCAATACAAATTGGCGAAGACCAAAACAGCCGAAACGGAACAAGCCTTAAATGATTTTAATGAGGCGCAAAAAGCCAAAGAAATATTAGAATTTAATGGCTTATTGGAGCGCGTACAAGGCATTCGCAAGGGCGGCAACTGCCCAGAAAAAGAGCAAACAGAGGCTATTCAAAAAATGAAAATTCAATATCCTGCCGATACAGACTTGCAAGATAAAATAAAAGCCGTGGAAGCCGAATTAAAAGAATGTTTATAAAATAACACTGGTTTATATAAATAAAAAAATATCATACGACCACTTTTTAGCATGAAAAAAATCCATTTTATATTTTTTCTCTTTGCATTTTTATTCAATGCAACGGCATTAAAAGCACAAAAAGCTGCGCAAAAAACGACACAATCTACACCACAAAAAAATACAGTGGCAATAGATAAGCCCTGTTATGATTATGCTTGTAATGTTCAAAAAGCAAAACAAGAAATAAAAGCAAAACATTATGAAAATGGTTTCATACAAATAAAATCCGCAAATAGCTATAATAATAAAGATGCGAAAGAAATAGACGCGCTTTATCGCCTCCTTTTTGATGCAATATTAGAGGATAAAAAAACAGCTGTTTTGGCTACAGAAAAAGCCGATGAACAAAGAAACCGCGCCGATGAACAAACACAAATCGCTATTACAGCAAAAGATGTGGCTAAAACAGCTCAAGAAACCGCCGAAACACAAAAAAAACGCGCCGATACAAGTGTTTTAAAAATGGAAAACGCCTTGTTTAAAACAGACTCTGTTTTGAAAATAGTAGTAAAAGAGAAAGAAAAGTTTAAAAAAATACGTGAAAAGTTTTATTTTTATGGTAATAAATACGCGGTTGCACGCACAAAAAAAGGCTTTTTCTTTATAGACACCTTAGGAAATGAAATAACAAAATTTGGAAACTGGGCAAAAGCAGAAATGTTTAAAGAGGCTGATAGTAGAACTAATTTTTTTGATGGACAAGGTTTTGCAAAAGTGTTTAACGAGCAAAATGAGGAGTACTGGGTAGATACATTAGGAAATAAACTCAAAGTGGCTCGCACCGTAAATATGACAGCAGAAGATTATAAAAATATCAATATACTGTATATTGCCGATGCTTCAAATTTAAACTCGTTGAAAGATTCTATTTATGATAAGATGCCGAATTTGAAATATTTGATTATTAGAAATGCTGCAGCTTTCAAATTAGACGCAAAAATAAAAAACATGAGCAGATTGGAATATATAGAAATAAATAGACTAAATACTGAAATTCCACTCGAAATAGGCGAATTGAAAAATCTAAAACACCTCGTTTTGACCATTAAAAAAAGCGATAGGATAGCGAACTTGCTGAAAACGATGGAGAAACTCCCTAATTTGTGCGCTATTTCTATTACAGAAAGTCAAAGATATTCTATACTTGGCAGGAAAATACTAGAAGAAATGGCTGATAAAATCCCGAATTACAGGAAAAAAATACAGTTTAAAGGTTGTCCTTATTATAAATTCATGGATTTGCCACGAATCAATATAACAGATACTGCTAAACTTATTATCTATACAGATATTCCCGATTCTATTCCAGCCGCAGTCAATAATATTAAAAATTTGGAGGTGCTGGATTTACAAGATGGGCGAATGACTGGAAATCCAAATTTTGCCGTATATAATAAATTGAAACAGTTAAAAATACTTAAAATAGCTCAATATAAGCACACCTCAAAAGATTTAGGGCTTGAAAACCTGCCGAACCTTACCGTATTAGAATTAGATACACTAAGTTTTATCCATAATTTTGAAAAAATAAAAAACCTAAAAAAATTGACATCTATTGATATGCTGGGAACAACGGCAAACGTCAAAAACTGGGGCTGGCTGACTGGTATGACCGATTTGGATTCTATAAAATTGGATTGGGGCAAAATAGACTCGCTACCCGACGCACCTATTTGGGCTAAAATCAGCAGTTTAGACCTCAGTAAAGACACGATACGCCATTTGCCGAAAGGCTTTTATAAATTAAAAAACTTGAAGACGATAAATATCAACTGGGCTTATTTAGACTACTTGCCCGATGCAGCGATTTGGGCAACCATAAAAAAGATTGATTTATCCAATAGTATGTTAGATAAAATACCAAATATTTTACGAAAAACACCCAATATCGAGGAATTAGATTTGTATAATAACAACCTAACAGAACTGCCAAAAGAGCTGTTTTTATTGCCAAAACTAACACACTTATACGCTGGAAAGAATAAAATAAAAGAGATACCAATAGAGATGCTACAACTCAAAGAATTAAAACGATTGAGTTTATACAGCAATAAATTAGATAGTCTTCCTGCTTTTCTTTTACAATTACCCAACCTAAAACAGCTAGATTATAGAAAAAACAAGGTGCCGCTTTCGTATAAAAAAACAGCACAAAAAGACCTTGAATTGTTTATTACCGATGAGAAGCCTAAGAAAATACGGGATTTACTTGTGGGCGAAGAACAATTAGATAACCTTTGGCATCTTCAAAACAATGGAGGAGTCAATCCTATCTGGAAAAACCCGATGAAAAAAGATGCCGATGCAAAAGTGCTGCAAGCGTGGGAGTATATGGGTTCGTTGGGCGATAAAAATATTAAAATAGCCGTATTAGACGATGGTTTTGATACAACACACCCCGAATTTAGCGAGCCAAATAAAATCGTTTCGCCTTGGAATTTTGCAGATAATAATACAAATGTATTGCCACAAGATGCCGACGACGAACATGGTACAAACTGTGCCGGGCTGATACTTGCCGCAGCAAATGGGCGCGGTATGGTTGGCGTTGCGCCTAACGCACAACTCATGCCTTTGCGCTTCAAATATATTGGAGATGAGGAGATTGAGGCTTATTTTCAATACTGCATAGATAAGCAAGCCGACATTATTTGTTGCCCGTTCGGTATGAGCAATCCAAGTTTTGTTCTTTCCGATAGAATGAAAAAGGCAATAGAAAATGCCACTCGGTTTGGGCGAAACGGTAAAGGCGCAGTCGTTCTTTTCGCTGCGGGCAGTGAAGCACGACCAACAACTGGTTTTGCGAATCACCCTGATGTCATAACTGTAGCAGCGTCTAATTCAAGCGATGTTTTTTCTGAAGATTATAGCAACTATGGCAAAAATATCAGTATTTGCGCACCCAGTAATGGCGGACTATACGACCGACCTGGTGCAGGTATAACAACCACTATCCTCACGCAATTTCCGAGTACTAATGGAGAGAAATTATATACTAATGATTTTGGTGGCGCTACCACAGCCGTTTGTATCGCATCGGGTGTTGCAGCTTTGATACTTTCTGCGAACCCCGACCTTAGAGCCGAAGAGGTAAAACAAATTATGGAAAAAACGGCGGATAAAATAGGAGATTTAAGCGATTATGAGGCAAACGGGCATTCCGATAAATATGGATATGGTCGTATCAATGCTTTTGAAGCGGTAAAAATGGCAACCGAAATGAAGGTAAATACGCTTGAAAAATAGTAACCGAATTTACCTACTAGTTGATGTTTCCACCAAATCAACATAGTATCAGAAAAATTAAACCATTTAACTTGACGTAATCCGAAAGTGGCTAAACCCTTATTTTATAAGGCTTCGCAGTATATTTTTCTTGCAAAAGGTAGGTACTGGAAACCCCGAATGGGGTTGAATACTACTCACAAATGAGCAATGTGCAGGTTCAACCCCATTCATCGGGGTTGTTTTCCGCTCGTTATTAGTCCGTAGGTTTCACCTACGGTTATTCATATTTGACTCTTTCAGAGTCATGCCAGACAGACCTTTTGCAGAAAAAAAATATTATAAACCATTGATTTACAGTTTCTTATAACAAGCTAAATTGCATCAATTTAACCGTTTTTATCATGAAAAAAATCCATTTTATATTTTTCCTCTTTGCGTTTTTATTAAATGTGACCACAATAAAAGCACAAAAAAGGGCACAACCTAGGCCACAAAAAAATACAGTGGCAGTAGATAAACCCTGTCACGATTATGCGTGTACTATTCAAAAAGTAAAACAAGAAATAACAGCAAAACATTATGAAAATGCTTTTAGACAAATTAAATCCGCAAATGGTTATTCTAATAATCAGGATACCAAAGAAATAGATGCGCTCTATCGCCTTCTTTTCGATGCAATATTAAAAGATACAGAAATGGCAATTGCTGCTAAAAAAACAGCCGATACAAAAACGAAGGAAGCGAATGTCGCCCTTGAACAAGTAAAAAGTGAGCAACTAAAAACTCAAGCCGCCCTTGCAGTAGCGAAAAACGAAAAAGAAAAAGCCGACTCTACGCTTACTATCGTCAAAGCCGAGCAAGCCAAAAACAAAAAAATCATAGATGCCTCGTATTTCTATGCCGATAGATACGGTATGGCAGTAAAAAAACAAGATGGGCA
>JBEEMU010000289.1:0-6335 GCA_041192485.1 Bacteroidota bacterium
CTGCATCTCTTGCTTTTTGATAGGCTTCCAAAATCAAATTTAACGTAGAAAAGTCATAGGTGAATAAACCCGGCATACTGCTCCGACAGTCTTTTAAATGTTTTTCATAACTTGTATATATGTATCTTTCATTTGGAGAGAATAAGGTTTGTATTTGTTCAGGTTTTAAAAAATGTAAAACTTGGGTAGTTGGAACTGCCAAATATATTTTATTTGACAGTTCGCTTAAAATATCGTTACTCGTATTTGATTTATATAATAAAACATCTTTGTTTTGATTTAAGTGGAAAGCATATTGTAGATTACTTTTAGCTAACTCATCTGTAAGTTTATTTTTTTCGGCTTCGGCTTTTATCTCTATACTATCTAATTCGGTATCACTTATTAGGGAGCTTTCAATTTCTTTTTTCTTCGTAATGATAAATTGAAGCGTATAATTAGAATCTGCTTTTCTTAGATATTCCTCTTCTGGCTGACTTTTAATAAATTCTCTTAATTCACGCCAAACCATAACGTTTGAAATTTTCCCTGTTTTTAAATCTTGCTCTAATTTATTTAATAATTCAATCTTACTGATAGATTGACTGATACTTTGCCGTTTTATTTTGATTTCTTTTAGCGTTAAAATAGCGTTGAAATTTAACTTTTTATAATCATTTTTACATAAAAAAAACGCCAATTGAGTGTCTTGCCCTTTATATTCTAATTCAAACTTTACAAGTCTGTTTAAGTCATTTTTGTCTTTTATAGGGGTATAATAATCCAAGAAGGCTTTTAAATACTCCTGCCTTTCTTCTTGAAAGGGACAGTGTAAAAAGCAAAAAACAACCTGTAAAAGCGTACTTTTTCCGCCGCCATTTGCACTAATAACGGGAAAAACGTTGTGTTTCTCTTTGGATTCAAAATTTATAGAAATATTTTCTAAAGTTTTATAATGGTCTATTTCTATTTTTTTTATAAACATTGAGCGTATAATTTTAATTTTATTTCGAAATAAGGAGTATGTTATTTCTTTCCTAAGCCCTAAATACACGGTTATCATTACCCGAAAGTGCCCCGCTTTACAGGGTTCAAAACCGTGATTATTTACGCTACTACTTAAAGAAGCCCTAGGCCAACTGCCGATATTGCCCCATGCTACCGAATTTATCGATACGCGCTTCGATGCGGTCGTCGGGGTTTTGCGGCATCAAAACGGCGAGTTCTTTTAATAACACTTCTCGAATAGTTGCTGCCATTTCTTCAGGATTATTGTGTGCGCCGCCCATTGGTTCGGGAATGATGCCGTCCACGAGTTTGTTGCCAAACATATCGTCGGCAGACAATTTGAGTGCGGCGGCTGCTGTTTCTTTAAAATCCCAGCTTCGCCATAAAATAGACGAGCAAGACTCGGGTGAAATGACCGAGTACCAAGTGTTTTCGAGCATCAATACGCGGTCGCCTACGCCGATGCCGATTGCGCCGCCGCTTGCGCCTTCGCCGACGATGATGCAAATGATAGGTACACGCAATTGCGCCATTTCGAATAAATTACGCGCAATAGCTTCGGCTTGTCCACGCTCTTCGGCTTCTAAGCCCGGAAATGCGCCAGGTGTATCTATCAAGCAAACTACGGGCTTATTAAATCGCTCCGCCATTTTCATCAACCGCAGGGCTTTGCGATAGCCTTCGGGGTTTGCCATACCGAAGTTACGGAACTGCCGTTGTTTTGTATTTGCGCCTTTTTGATGCCCGATGAGCATGACCGTTTGTCCGTCGAGGTCGGCAAGCCCGCCCACGATTGCTTTATCGTCGCCCACATTGCGGTCGCCGTGCAGTTCGATGAAGCTATCAAAAGCGAGTTCGGCATAGTCCAAGGTATAAGGACGTTCGGGGTGACGCGCAATTTGTACGCGCTGCCAGCCAGTCAAATTTTTATAAATCGCCTTGCGCGTTTCCTTTATTTTTTGCTCCAAGCTTAGAATACTGTCGCTCATGTCGACCGAATTTTTTTCGGCGATGATGCGGAGTTGTACCAACTGTGCCTCAAGGTCTTCCAAGGGGCGTTCAAAATCAAAATATGCCATAATTTTTTATATTATATACTACTCTTAAAAGAGTAATCTATAGTTTATCTTTCAAGGTTAATTCTTTCTTTATTTTACGCACAAAAGCAACCGAAACTTCGGCATTTTCAGCAATTTCTTCTACTGTGTATTTATTTTTCTGCAACATTCGCAGAACGAAATTGTGGAGGCTCTGTTGCAAGCCTTGTTGCAGTCCTTGTTGCAGGCCTTGTTGCAAGCCTTGTTGCAAGCCTTGCTTTTGCCCAATTTCTTTGCCTTCTACATAGGCAACATCGGTTTCTAATTCATAAACGAATGGCATAGATTTTAATAATTTGAATGTGATTTGTTGTAATTTCCGAAGCCGTGCAATTATGCGTAGCTGAACCAGGTATTTATTAACCGAAATACCCGTTTCTGTCAATAATCTTAATCGTTCTAAAATTTCTTTAATGACAATTTCGGCCTCTTTACCTCGCATATCGGCGAGTATCGCCAATATTATTTCTTCGGGTTGGTCTGATTTCAAGAAAACTTCATAATCAATATCTTGAATATCAATAACTTGAAAGTTAAACGATAAGCGCTCATGTAGGATATTCGTAAGCATTTTTGGTGGGCGTTTCTCGCCCAAGTAAATAACAAATTGTTTTACAAGTATTCCATACTTATGGTATAAAATGGCATAGTACATCAACATCCGTCGAATCATTTTAGCATCATCTTTTACCTGGAATTCAATATGTAAGATATAATCTTTACGCTTTTCGCGGTGTAAAACCTTGCGTATATAGTCTGTTTCTTGTTCTATTGTTTCTTGAAGTTTGTCTTTTAATTCTTCTGTTGTTTTTACATCGTATAGATGCAGCACCTTTTCAAAAAGAAAGGGTATTAGCGGCTCTATATTTTCTTTAAAAATGCGGTCGTAAATGTTCATTTTTACAAGTGGTTGCTATCCTTTAAAATTTGGTTTGAAAACAATACGCAAAGTTACGATTAAAATTGAATTTTAGGTTGAAAAATATTTTTTTGAAAAAAAAGTGAAAAAAAAATTAAAAAAAAACTGAAAATACTTGCAAATTTAAAAAAAGGCCGTACCTTTGCAGCGCAATTGACACGAAGTCGTTTTAATTGCGGTTTGGATCGGTAGTTCAGTTGGTTAGAATGCCGCCCTGTCACGGCGGAGGTCGCGGGTTCGAGTCCCGTCCGGTCCGCCTCTGAAAAGTTTAGCGTTTTTCTGCCTTTTCGGTGGAAAAACGCTTTTTTAGTTGGCGAAATAACGGTTCAAAAATAACAGTTCAAAAATAACAGTTCAAAAATAACGATGCACGAAAAAATAAAAACCTTAGCGGAAGCCCTCCTTGCCGAACATCTTGACTTATTTGCAGACTGTTTTTTACTTGGCGTAAAATACAAAGACCGCCCGATTGTTGGTCCGCGCATCGAGGTGTTTATAGATGGCGATACCGGCATTAATATCGATCAATGCGCTCGGTTAAACCGCAAATTGCAGTTCGTTTTCGACGAAAACCCCACCGCGTGGTTTGGCGAAAAATACGCCTTAGATGTGTCGTCGCCAGGCGTAGGGCAGCCCTTGCAGCTCTATCGACAATACCCGCGCAACATCGGACGCATCGTGAAGCTGACGCTAAAAGATGGCATGATTGTGGAGGGCAACTTGTCGGCTGTTACCGAGGAAACGCTCACGATTGCGCGAGAGATTTCGTATAAAGACGCAAAAAAGAAAAAAACAATCCGCGAAACCGTCGAAGTCTTAATTTCATTCGATAGTGTGGAAACGACGGTCGTTGTTATTGGATTTTAGCTTTCATATCGAGTTGTAAGCAAACCCTCAACCCGAACAATGTATAAAGGGCTTTTGCCGCCAAATTCTGTTTTAGAAACCCTAAATCATGTTGTTTTTCATCTAATAATGCTCTAATTAGAGAAATATGCGCCTGCGGCAAAATAAACACGGTCATCATTAGTCCAGAACACCCTAGTAGATGAACGTAGTGAACGAGCATAGCTCAAAGCATACGACTCTTAAATGCCTAACGGCATTCGTCAAATATACCGTTTGTTTGCCTACCAACCTGTACCCTCTACGAGGTTCTGCGTAACATCAGATAAATAATACAGAAAAAGCGATAGATACCTTGGTTTACGCACGGGGTATGATTTTGACGGAAGAAGAGGTACAAGTAATTCAGAAGCAGTAAACGTATCACATTAAATAAATATCTAATAATATGCTAAACTTGGTAGAAACCTTTGCGGAATTTAAAGACATGAAAGGCATTGATAAAGCCGTCATGATTCGCGTTCTCGAGGACGTGTTCCGCACACTTATCCGCAAAAAATACGGCTCCGACGACAATTTCGATATCATTATGAATCCTGACAAGGGTGACCTCGAAATTTGGCGCAGACGTGACGTAGTAGAAGATGACGACGTTTTGAATGAATCATTCGAAATTGCCGTTTCCGACGCTCGCTTAATCGACTCCGACTATAACGTAGGTGAAGAGTGTTATCAGCCCTTTACCATCGAAGAATTTGGCCGCCGTGCAATCATGGCGGCTCGACAAACGCTTGTTTCGCGGATTATGGAGTTGGAAAAAGACGAAGTTTACCGCAAATATCAAGACCGCATCGGCGATTTGATTACGGGCGAAATTAGCCAAGTAAGCAAACGCGAATTATTGGTGGTAGATGATGCAACGGGCAATGAATTGCTTTTGCCGCGTAGCGAGCTTATTCGCGGCGATTTTTACCGCAAAGGCGATATGTTGCGCTCGGTTGTGAGCAAGGTTGAGATGAAAAACGGCAATCCGTCGGTTGTTTTATCGCGCACTGACGAGCGTTTTTTAGAGCGTTTATTGGAAGCCGAAGTACCCGAAATTGAAGATGGCGTGATTGTCATCAAAGGAATTGTTCGTCAGCCAGGCGAACGAGCGAAAGTTTCGGTAGAAAGTTTTGACGACCGCATCGACCCGGTTGGTGCCTGTGTAGGCATGAAAGGGGCGCGTATTCACGGTATTGTGCGCGAATTGCGCAATGAAAACATCGATATTATTCCGTTTACAAACAATCAAGCCTTACTTATACAACGCGCACTGACACCTGCGAAGGTGACAAACGTAGAAATAGACCTCGAACAAGGACGCGCTGCGGTTTATTTGCGCCCCGACGAGGTGTCGAAAGCGATTGGTAAAGGCGGCTTGAATATCAAATTGGCTTCGAAGCTCTGTGGCTTAGAAATTGATGTTTTCCGCGATACCGACGAAGTAGAAGACGATATCGACTTAGACGAATTTGCAGACGAAATAGAAGGTTGGGTCATCGACGAGTTCAAAAAGATTGGTTGCGATACTGCGCGTAGCGTATTAGCACACAATGTGGAAGAGCTATCGCGCCGCACCGACTTAGAAGAGGAAACTGTCCGCGATGTTGTGCGTATTTTACAAGAAGAATTGGATAGCGAAGCGGAAGCCGCCGAAGAAGCGAAAACGCAAGTTGCAATGAATGCGGAAGCAGCCGAAGAGAATACGGAAGAGTAACAAAATATTTTACAATTGCCGTTTTTTCTATATATTAAAAATAAAAAGAGCGTACTAACCATTTTCAGTGGTTAGTACGCCTTTTCTTTTATTCTATTTAACTTCTATTTTTTAAAAAAATTAGCTCGTACTAATTTTTTTGGTGGAAACGCTGCTTTTTACTTTTTTTAATTGATTTCGAACCACATAAGAAACACATAAGATTCCACATAGTATCAGAAAAATTAGAACGTTAGGCGCAAGCCCAAGGTGTGCGAGCCGCCGAAACGCGCTGTTTGACGGAAAGCATAGTCGATGCCAACACCTGTGTCGCTCTCTTTTTTCACAGGAACTAATAGCGAAATACCCGCCGAAAGCCCCGTATGCACTGGCAATGTTTCATTGACGGCATAGGCTTCGGTCGGCGCATTATAGCCCACACGCGCCATAAACATATTGCGGAATGAGTATTCCAAACTGCCTGTCAATTGGTCGCGTGAGAACGAGTTTGCCATGAAGTTGGCCCCGATAGTCAGTTTGTTTTGTTGGTCTAAATACCAGTCGTAAGCTCCGCCGATATTCAACGATGACGGCATTTCGAATTGCGCCGCACGCATATCGATTGTCAATGATTTGCCAGCACTTTGCTGAACGCCGCCCAAATACGCCAAACCATCGCCGCTAAATTTCATCGGTGTACCTACGTTTTTTAACGCTACCGCAAAGTGTATATTGTTTTTCACACCTG